>CAZKGF010000070.1:0-8825 GCA_964552115.1 uncultured Halobacteriales archaeon | reverse complement strand
GATGCGGATTCATCTCACGGACTGTCTCGATGGCGAGAAACCCACCGAACCCTCGGGTGAGTGGGAACGTGATTCGATCGAACAGGCCCGACGATTCGTCACCGAAAAGGTCGAACGTGCGATCGATTCCCTCGCCTCGAAGGACGCACTTGCCGGTGCTGGCCAGGCGACAGTGACAGTCCAGATCCATCTCGCCTGCGACGAGTGTCCCACACGGACACCGCTTGATATTGCGCTCGAACAAGGATACGTCTGTGCAGATCACCGGACTGCCGAACCATGACATGGGAACTCGATGTCGAACACATTGGCGGCCTCGAAGCCGCGGCAGCGACCATCCAGCCGGGGCCCAACGCCCTCCGAGCCTCGAACTGGCAGGGTAAATCTAGTTTCGTCGAGGCCGTCAAGGTGGCCCTGGGCGTCTCGACTACACTCACGGAAGGACGTGACCGTGGCTCGGTGACGCTAGAGACCCCCGAGGCGACGTACAATGTCGAACTGATCAGGACCGACAGTACCGTCACGCGTCGTGGGTCGCCGTACCTAACCGACGAGTACGATAGAGTGCGGGCGGAATTGTTCGCGGCGATCGATGAAACGAACGCGATCAGAGCCGCCGTCCGACAAGGCCAACCGCTCGAAGAGCTCCTCCTCCGCCCGCTCGATTTCCAAAATCTCGACGAACAGATCGCTGACACAAAGCGTGAGCGCGAACAGGTAGAGGCGGAACTGGCCCAGGCCAAAGAAGCTCGCAAACGACTGCCGCGTGTCGCAGACACTGTCAGCACCCTCGAATCGGAACTGGCCGAACTCCGGGAGCGCCGACAGCAGCTGTCGACAGACGAGGGCAGGACTGGCGAGGCACACTCGGCACTCTCACAGGCCCGTGCCGACCGAGACCAAGCACGCCAGGAGATCGACCGGCTCGAGCGCAGTATCGAACGGCGCGAACAGCGCCTCTCGGAAAAACGTGAGGCGCTCGCTGGACTCCCAACGGAAACGGACGCAGAAACGATTCGGGATCAGTACCAGGCCGCCCGCGAGACGATGGACGAGCACAAGCGGACGGTAGAGGTCCTCCAGTCAGTGTATTCGGCGACAGAACTCGTGCTCGAAGAGCGCCGCCTCGACCTGATCACGGAGGTACAACGCGACCTTACCGGAGATGCGGTGGTCTGCTGGACCTGCGGAAACGAAACCGACCGGGAGACCATCGAAGCCAGGCTGGACCAACTCGGCGAGCGCCTGGCTGTGCTCCGTAGCGAGCTCGAAGACTACCGTGACGAAGTCGAATCGCTGGAGGCCAAACGGGAAGAAATCGATCAGACCGAGCGCCGACGCAGGGAGCTGTCGGAATCGATCACAACACTCGAAGAATCGATCGCCGAACACCGGGATCGCCTGGACGAGGCGCGCGACCGGGTGGCCGATGCCGAGACTCGGATCGACACTCACGAGACTGATGTCGACGAGAGTATCGCCGCCGTGACCGACGTCGAAAGCGAGATCAAATACCGCGAAGCCGAACTGACTGACGCGCGGTCCGAGCGCGAATCACTGGAAACCCGGGCTGATCGGGTCGAATCACTGCAGGACGAAAAAGCCGACCTCGACGAGGAACTCGAGCGACTCCGATCCCGGAAAGACCGGATTACCCGCGAGACCCGGGAAGCGTTCGACGACGCCATCGGTGACATCGTCGACCGTTTCGACACGGGATTCGAGACGGCCCGTTTGAGTGCCGATTTCGAGTTGGTCGTCGCGCGAGACGGCCGGGAAGCCCAACTCGACGCGCTGAGCGAGGGCGAACTAGAATTGCTAGGATTCGTGGCCACGTTGGCCGGATACGAGGCGTTCGACGTCGCCGACACCGCCCCGATCATGTTGGTCGACGGTGTCGGTGGCCTCGCAGAAGACAACCTCCAGACACTCATTGAATACCTCACCGACCGGACGCAGTATCTCCTCTTCACCGTGTATCCGGAGTATGCGCCCTTTGGCGGGACCGAAATCGACCCGGCCGAATGGACGATCGCCACCGAGTCCGGTTGATCGGGGGGAAGGCTTTTTAACCCGTCTTGAAAATCGACGACCATGCCAGTCGATCCGGATGACGTCATTAGCATCGGAGACGGGCTCCTCGAACGGTATCCGGACGCCTTCTCTGGGGATTTCGAATCGAACAAGCGGACGGTCGAACGGCTGACTGATCTACAGTCTCATCACGTGCGTAATCGCGTCGCCGGATACGTGACTCGCCACGTGACACCAACGGTAGAAGCCGAGTAGGGACAGCGGGAGAAGTATTATGGCACCGTACACGCTTCGTACATGCTATGGCAACGATCCGCGTCCGCGACTGGACGAAGGAGCGGATCGAAGAGATCCGGGAGGAAGAGTCACACTCCTCGCACGACTCGGTCATCAAAGGGCTGCTAAAGGATCGGGAGCTGGCTCAATTCGCCGGCGAACCAGAACCAGCTGAGCAACAGGAGACCCCCGCCACCACGGATGGAGCCTTCGATGACCTGACCGTCGTCGCTGAACTGGTCTCTGCAGACAACGGCGTCCTCTTTCTCTGGTGTCCGAATTGCGGCCACGAAATCGCTCACCTAGGTGTGGAAAATCCGGTATCGCTCTTCGCCGTCGAAGCGGAGTGTCAGCGGTGTCTCACCCGACTTGACCAACACGCCATCGTCGGTATCGAGATCGGCTATCCCATCGAGGAACGGCTGGTCAGCGATACCCTGGAGAGTGATCTCCGGACGTGTGTGATCGACTACTGGGACCGGAGCGCACAGCGATTGGCCGACGGGACGTTCGAGGCAGAGGTCGACGATAATCATCTCCTCTGGCAGTTCGGCGAGTACTACCGGGAGTTTGGATGGGAATGGCCCCCCGAGGTACCGGTGATCGCGATCGAACCAGGCCAAACATATCGAGACGACGCTACCGACGAATACCTCGAAATACTCGATCGCACGACCGAACACCGCACCGGTCTTGATGGCTACCGAATTCGACGCTCTTCGACGCCTGACGGTGATGGCGAGATCGAAGAACTCACGCCGGGAGAGTTGTTGAACTTGCTTCTCAGCCGCAGCCTGTACGTCCACACATAATGGTCTCCGCTGGACGACAGGCCTACAATGGTTCCCCGCCAGAGCCACGAGTATGCCAGCCGATCATCACCACGCCGACGATGCGACTGCCGTGGGTGTGGGAATCTTGACGGTGTCCTCCAGCCGGACGCTCGACGCTGATCCCAGTGGCGATGCAATCGCGGCGATTCTCGGTGAGGAAGCAGACGTGGTCAGTCGTGAATTGGTGGCTGACGACCGGGCAGCGATCCAGTCTGCCGTCCGAGCCCAACGGGACGAGGACCCCGTCGATACCATCGTGACGACCGGTGGCACGGGACTGACGCCCGACGACGTGACAGTCGACGCCATCGAACCCCTTTTGGATCGAACCATCCCCGGCTTCGGCGAGCGGTTTCGGGCCCGCTCCGTCGAGGATGTCGGTGAGATGGGAATGCTGTCTCGGGCGACCGCCGGGGTGTGTGATGGAGTGCTCGTCTTCTGTCTACCAGGAAGTGAGGCGGCCGCTCGCCTGGGTGCCGAGCTGATCGAGCCGATACTCGGCCACGCAGTTGGCCTCGCCAGCGAGAAACAGGGAGGCGAGACGGCGTGACCGACGACCTCACCCATACCGACGACGGGGGCGACGCACAAATGGTCGACGTCGGCACCAAACCCGATACGAAGCGGCGAGCAACGGCCACCGGCCGCCTCGAACTCCGACCGGAGACGGTCACGGCGGTGCGCGAGGACGGTATCGAGAAGGGCGACGTGTTGGCAACGGCGCGAATCGGAGCCGTCCAGGCGGTCAAACACACTTGGGAAACCATTCCACTGTGTCACCAAATCCCCATCACCAACGTCGAAACGTCGTTCGACATCGAGTCGGCAGCCATCGAACTGACTGTCACCGTCGAGACGGTGGGGAAGACCGGATGTGAAATGGAGGCGATTCAGGGGGTCACGACCGGGTTGAACACGCTGCTCGACATGGTCAAAGCGGCCGAAAAGGGCGACGATGGCCAGTATCCCGAGACCGCACTCAGTGACATCCGGATCGTCGAAAAATCCAAATCCTCGATCGAGTCCCCCTAGTCGACGGCGTCGAGATCGTCGACGCGATCGACGTCCCGCCGGACACCCGGATCGTCGACCGAAATCAGCGTTCCCTGTTCTTCGACGAGTTCTCGGCCTCCACGGTCACCGCTGACGTCGGCCAGAGCGTCGAAGTGCTGGCTGTCGAACAACACCGGATTGCCCCGGTGGCCACCGAACTCGGGCGCGATCACGGTCCCATCCCCCTCCCGATAGGCATCGACGAGGGCGCGGACGCTGGCCGGACTGACGCGGGGCATGTCACCGAGTGCGAACAGTGCAGCCGTCCACGCTCGGTCGCGTGCTGCAGCGACCCCGACAGCGACCGACGTACTCTGACCCTGACGGTACTCGGGATTGTGCCGAAAATCGACATCCAAGGAATCCAACGCTTCGCGGACGGCCTCAGCCTGGTGGCCGAGTACGACAATTGGTCCGGCCACCTCGGCCGCGATCAGTGTCTCTGCGGCGTGTCGGACCAGCGGCTTGCCACCGAGGTCGGCGAGTAACTTATTGCCCTCCTCGTATCGCGTACTCTGACCCGCCGCCAGGAGTATGCCGCCGACAGGATCGGTATCGTCCGTCATTCGACGACGGGGTAGGGGATGACGGAGACTGTCTCTCCGGCAGCAATGCCCGATTCGGTGAGGACGAACCCGTCCGCACGGGTCACCCGAGTGGTCGATGACAGCACGCTCGGGTCGAACGTCTCCTCGTAGACTGAGAGTTTGGATCCGGCCTGACCTAACGGGATCGCGTCTTGGCCGTCGATAGTAACCGGGATGGCGTATTCGAAGGCTGGGTCCGGGAGATCTACCGAACTAGACGCGACGAGATCGACGGATGCGAGCCGATCGCCACCGGTGAAAAACGGGCGCATAACAAGCGTTGCGATCGTGTGGGCGCCGACCGGCTTGCCTGGGATGGCGAAGACCGTTGCGTCCTGCTCCGGAAGCGTCGCGGCAGCGATGGGCTTGCCCGGGCGGATATTGACCCGGTGGAAATGGACGTCGCCGAGTGCGCGCAACGCTCTGATGACGTGGTCTTTTTTCCCGACACTCGTCCCACCGGTCGTGAGCACGACGTCGCGGTCGTTGGCGATCGACGCGATGGCGTCTTCGACGCGGTCGTACTCGTCGGGTACCGTTCCCTCGATCGTCGCCTCGTGGCCCCATGACCGGATCAAACTCGCCAGCATTGGTGAGTCCAGATCCGTACTCCGCCCCTCGTGTAACTCCGTGCCGGTGGCCAACAAGCCGACGTCGAATGGATCCCGAACAGAGATGCTTTCACGGCCCAAATCTCGCAACAACAGTGCATCTTTCGGCGAGAGGACCTCGCCGGCCTCGACGAGGACCTCACCGGCGGCGACATTACTCCCTCGTTCGTAGACGTATGTGCCCGGCTCGATCGCTGCACCCTCGAGGTGTCCGTCCGTGACGGTAGCTTCCTCGACCTTGAGGACCGCATTGGCCTGCTCGGGGATCGGCGCACCGGTCGCAACACGGATCGCCTGGCCGGCGTCGATCGATGGCGGTTCGTCCTCGGGGAATACCTCGCCCTCGACGAGGGAAAACGGGTAGTCAGCGGACGCGTCGAACGCGAAGCCATCCATCGTCGAGTGACTGTGTGCCGGCACGTCTGAACTGGCCAGGACGTCTTCGGCGACCGTGGCACCCTCGAAGGCTTCAGTAACCGAAACCGACCGGACGGACTGGGTCGACACTGCGTCCGACCTGAGCGAGCGAACGGTGGAGACCGCCTTCGCGCGGGTCCACAGATCGCCGTGGTCGTGGGACATACTCGAACCCCGCTCTCGGGCCTAAAGGACGTTGCGCCACTCAGTCGACGATGTGCCAGTCGTTCTGGTGGGACTCGAGAACCGAACGGGAGTGCTCGTCGAGCGGATGGTCTCGGTCCGGAACGTCAATTTCGTGATCGGGTTCGAACAGCTTCGTCGTGAAGTAGCGGTGGCCGGTGTCGGTGACGATGGTTACGATCTGGTCGAGTCCAGGTCGCTCGCGGGCGAGACGGATCGCCCCTTCCACGTTGGCGCCACTGGAGATCCCACAGAAGATGCCCTCGGAGGCGGCAAGCTCCCGCGATCGGTCGATGGCGTCCTGACTCTCGACGGCGACCACACCGTCCATCAATTCGGGATCCAGGTTCTCCGGGACGAACCCGTCGCCGATCCCTTCGATCTCGTGAGTCCCCCATTCCCGACAGGACAACAGTGGGGCCTCGGCTGGCTCCAGGGCGTATAGCGCGGTGTCAGGGTCCTCGTCCCGAAGCCGCCGGCCAACGCCGGTGAGCGTCCCGCCGGTTCCCTGGCCCGCCAAAAAGGCGTCGGGGACCGTCCCGAGCTGGTCCAGAATCTCCTGGCCCGTGGTTTTCTCGTGCGCCAGCGGGTTATCGGGATTGGTGAACTGGTTGGGGAACCAGTATTTGCCGGGGGATTCCTCGAGGAGTTCCTCGACCCGATCCATCGACAGGTCGACATCACTCTCACCACCAGGCGTCTCGATCAACTCGCCACCGTATGCCCGAATCACCTTCTTTCGCTCTTCACTCATGCCCTCGGGCATGACGATCGTAACGTCGTAGCCCAGACGCGTCCCGACGAGCGTGCAGGCGATCCCCGCGTTGCCCGTCGAACACTCCAGGATTTCCATACCTGGTTCGAGGTCGCCGCGATCGATCGCGGAAGTTATCATCTCGTGATAGATGCGGTCCTTGATGCTCGACGACGGATTGGTGAACTCGAGTTTCGCGTAGATCGGCGTGTCGGCTGTCTCGCTGGCGCCTGAAATCTCGACGAGCGGCGTGTCACCGATGCATTCGAGCACGTCCGATGCGGCTGTCCGCGTCCCAGAATGGGAGGCCATACGAGGGGAGTCGACGCGGCAGGGGCAAGTAACCCCCGACTCAGGACGCACTCGAACGGTGAGAAAAAACGAAGGGATTTTCGGTAGTTAGGGGACTTCGCCAGCCACGTTCTCGACGTAGCTCGACATCTCTTGGAACAGGAACGTATCGTCCTCGCCTTCGAATTTCGAGCCCGCCCAGACGTCGAGGTCGCCGCTTTCAATGCCAGACCGAACGTCGGCAACCTCGTCTTTGACGTCCTGGGGCACTTGTGGTCCCCAGTCGTCGATGTCGACAATACCTGCGTTGAGGCCTTCCCAGTACGCGTCTGCCTCCCAGGTTCCTTCGTAGACGGATTCGACAGTCGGTGTGTAGAATTCCTCCCAATGCCAGATAGGCGAGGTGATGTATTTCTCACCGCCGTGATCGCCCATCGGGGCATCGTAGCCGGTCGACCAGATGCCTGCTTCGGCAGCCGCCTGGACTGCCGAGGGCGAATCCTGGTGCTGGGCCATGACGTCAACTCCTTCGTCGATGAGAGAGTTGGCCGCTTCCTGCTCGGTCGGCGGATCGTACCACGTGTTCGTCCATCGGACACGGGTCGTAATATCCGAATTAACCGACGCAGCACCCAACGTATACGCGTTGATACCCCTGATTACCTCGGCAATGGGGAACGCCGCAACGTAGCCCAGTTCGTCTGCTTCGGTGATCATCCCGGCCGCGACACCGGCCATATACCGGGCCTGGTAGATACGACCCATGTACCGACCCATGTTCTCGCGGGTCCGGTAGCCGGTGTTATGTTCGAAGTACACGTCCGGAAAGTCGGTAGCGACGTTGTACATCGGGTCCTGGTACTCGAAAGTACATCCGAAGATGATGTCGACGCCATCGTTGGCGTATTGGCGGATGACTTGCTCGGAATCCGCCGGTGCCACAGCCTCCGTGTACTCTGTCTCGACGTAATCTAACGCCTCGGCCGTGGCTTCCCGGCCTTCGTTGTGTGCCCAGGACCAGCCCAGGTCGCCAATTTCTGAGTTGTACACCCAGGCGGCGCGAACGGTGTCTTGCCCGCCGTCGCCGCCGTTGGTCGTCTCTCCGCCGTCGCCACCGTCGCCGCCATCACCGCCATCGCCACCGTCACCGCCATCAGCACCGTCACCACCGTCCGCTCCGTCGCCGCCATCACCGCCATCAGCACCGTCGCCGCCGTCACCGCCATCGCCACCGCTACAGCCGGCTAACCCCACAGCTCCGGCTGCACCTATCGCCCTAATCGCGTCCCGTCGTGAAAGATTGCGTTTCATGTCTGTCCTTCCCTGGTGGTAGCACCGTTTTCGCGTCGCACATCACCGGTGCTCTGCCATCCGTCCAGTAGGTGCACCGCCGATCAAATAAATCCTCGTATCAGGTCAACATTCCCGCGAAACTGTCCACCGATGTGGTGAACAACCCACGACCTGGCCTAGCAAATGCGACCATTGCCAAACCTTTTAACCCCGTGTGGTGGACTCAAGCCCGTGATTTCAGGCCATGACTGAGGACCCCTTCCTCCGCATGGATGACATACTGAAGGAGTTTCCAGGGGTCGTCGCGAACGACCACATCGACTTTGCCGTCCAGAAGGGGGAGATTCACGGTCTGCTTGGGGAGAATGGGGCGGGAAAGAGTACGCTTATGAACGTCCTCTACGGGCTGTATTCCGCTGATGGAGGCGAGATTTGGCTCGATGGCCGGCGCCTCGATCTTGACTCGCCGCAGGACGCCATCGAGGCGGGAATC
>CAZKGF010000069.1:0-8881 GCA_964552115.1 uncultured Halobacteriales archaeon | reverse complement strand
CTTCGGCGGGAGCCGCACCAGCGTGAACCAGAACTCCTCGAACGTGTCGACGAGACCAACGAAATCGCCTGGCTTGACCGGTTTCGTGATGTAAGCGTTGGAGTTGAGTTCGTAGCTGTCGACGATGTCCTTCTCGTCCTCGGAACTCGTCAGGATGATTACCGGGAGCCGTTTCAGGTCGTCGTCGTTTCGTATCTCCTCCAGTACCCCCAGCCCGTCCACTTTCGGGAGGTTGAGGTCCAGGAGCACCAGGTGCGGGCGAGACGCGTCGGCGTGCTCACCCCGTCGAAAGAGGAAATCCAGTGCCTCCTCCCCGTCCCACACCACGTAGAGGTTGTTGTTGACGCAGCCTTCCTCGAACGCTTCCCGGGTCAGCCGAACGTCCCCCGGGTTGTCCTCGACGAGCAGGACGTCGACCGGTTCCCCGTCGCGGTGTTCGGCCATTGATATGTACTGGGCCTTACCAGAGGGCAAAGTTCCTTCGGTTAGCCAGCGGGTGGGCCGGCCAGTGGAATCGTGAAGTAGAACGTCGAGCCCCCTCCCGGCTCCGACTCGACCCAGAGCCGGCCACCGTGGCGCTCGACGACCTTCCGACAGAGGGCCAATCCGATGCCCGTCCCGGGGTAGTCCTTGCTGCTGTGTCGGGACAATCCAGACGGTCGGCGACTTCGGCCGTGTTCAGCGGCCGGCGCGGACGGTCCGACGGGTGGAAGTCGCCCAGGACCTCGTCCAGCGACGTGTTCGGCGTGAAACCCGGGGTTTCCATGACACCTGGGAAACCCCTAGGTCGATAAACCCCCATCCCGCTGGGCGGTGCTCCATCGACGGCTCCCACCGGCTCGAGGTTCGCACGCACTCGTGACCGTGGGGAGCGTACATCTCGTGGCACACACATTTTGTTTAGGCGCATAACTGTAATCACATAATCAAAACGGCTATCCCGGCGGCGGCAGACGAGGAACCCGAGAGAACACGCCGATGCCGACCGAAACCGTCCAGGAAATAATCGACTACTGTCACGAAATGGTCGGGGAGAACCTGCGAACAGTGACACGTTACAGCGCCGAGGAGTTCGAGCCGGTCTACACCCGCGATGGCATCTTCGAACAAATCCAACTGGACGAAGAAACGCTGGGAATGTTCCGCAACCCCGTCTTCCAGATTCACAGGGCGGCCTGGGACGTCGGGAGCTATCACCTGCTCCTCGACGTGCCGGACGTGGCGATTTCCTCCTTTGGGGACATCTCTGCCATCCAGTTCCCGGTGACGAGGGAGGACGGAATACTCGTGACGCTCGATTCCCAGGGCGAACTCCCGACCGGACTCGTCTCCCACTGCAAGTCAATCGTCTACACTTCCCCCTGAGAGCACGACCCGAAGCTGGGGTTTGCCACTGCGATGATAGCGAGACGGTCCGCGCGGTGAACGAGGGGGAACCGAGCCGGCGTCGGTACTTCCTGGCCAGGACGCCCCGCGAGCCCAGATAGCCTGGCCCGCCGGGAACGCGTTAGAGCGGCGGCGCTCCTGTCAGACGCGAAAAGGGTTCGCGGCCGGGAACCGCTCGTGTGACGAAATCACGATATCTTCGGCCGGCCGGGTCGAATATACCCAACCATTCGGGTAATATTTTTAAATCGTTTATGGGTAGAGGATTGAAACACATGCAAGACTTGACCGGTTTCCAGCGCGACTGCCTGTACGTGATAGCCGGCCTCGACCACCCGAAAGGGTTGGCTATCAAGAGCGAACTCGACGACTACTACGGGAGCGAGATCAATCACGGCCGGCTCTACCCGAACCTCGACGAACTGGTCGAGAAAGGCCTGGTCACGAAGGGCTCCATCGACGACCGGACGAACTCCTACGACCTGACGAGGCGCGGCGAACGCGAGCTCGAGAGCCGCCGCTCGTGGGAGAACGACTTCCTCTCCAGCCGGGAGCTGGAGCCGGTCGAGGCCTGACCCGGACGGTTCAATTCCCCCTGTAGGCCGAGCCCTCCCGGAATAGCGCGTAACGCGGCGGAGACCGGGCCGGTCTTCTTTCGCCGCTCCCCCGGCCGGAGCGCGTCCCGGAAAAACCGGGCCATCGGCGCTCGACCGGGGACCGCCCTACCGGGGCCGTCGCCCGAAACTCGCGGTCGTGATTCCCCCGGAGCCCACCGAAATGTCTACAACCCGTCGGTGACTACGGGGGACGGCCTGCCGCCAAGGACGGGGAGGAAAACATGGTATCGAGCGAAGAGAGCCCGGTACAACGGTGGTCTCGGGGTGACCGGGTCCGGGTGGACATCCCGGACGAATCGCGGCCCGACCACCGGCGGCTCCACGGCAGACACGGCGAGGTCATCGCCGTCATCCCCCTAGCTTCGGGTGGAGAAACCGACGGTGACCCCCCGGGTTACAAGTATCGAATCCGGTTCGATGCCGGCGGGCACGCGGACCTCCAGTGGTACGACCTCCGTCCGCCAATCGTGACGTGACTGACCTTCGGCGACCCCGCCGGCGACGTCACCCGTGGTTTTCGGGGCTCGCGCGCACGACGTGAGCCCCCGGTGTCCGGTACGTTGCCAGGGACGACGCCTTCGAACGTCGAGCCAGGGCGGCGTGACTGTACGCGCCAGGAGGACACGAACGGACCGAAACGAGCGACAGGGTCGTGTTCAATCCAGTCGCTGCGAGAGATGCTCGTGGAGGAGAGCCGCTCTCTCGTCGTCTTCCCGGTAGCGAACCAGTCCGCTCCGGTGGTCGTATTCGACGACGCCAGCGTCGACCAGCCTGGGTAGCTGCCTGTGGTGGAGGTCGATGATGACCTTGTCTCGGTCTACGGTGTCATCCGGGTCGATGGAGTAATCCTCCCTGGCCATGATTTCCGTCGCGAGGTCGGAAAAAGCGATGCGCCCCTCGTCCTCTTCCAGCAGGATACCGAGTATCGTCCGGCGACGTCGATTCGCCAGCAGACGGTGCTTCGAATCCAACGATGACGGTCCTCCCCGGGGACGTTTCCGCTCCCGGACCCCGGCGTCGACTGGCATGTGGAGGATTGGCTCGTGTCGTCCTCCCGTATAACCCCATGCTGAAATTTGGGGTATCCACGCGAGCAGGGCCCCTCCTGGCGGGGGGTCTAGCACCCCCCTGCCCCGCACCCGATGGGGCCTGGCGACCGCGATAGGGGTCGATGGCCCCTGCCAGATAATTGGCCTCCGTACGCGACCAGCGGGGTGACCCGCTTCTGGGGACGGCCCAGCCCTCCGTCGACCCTGAACGGCCGGATTCCCCACCGTCCCATCGTCGACTGACGGTCCACGCGTCAGGTAACAGCTCTATTACAATGGGGCGGCGAGCACGACGTTCAATCGATGCATGCACTCGACCGCGACGGCCCCGGCAGGTGAACCGT
Source organism: uncultured Halobacteriales archaeon (assembly GCA_964552115.1). Lineage (GTDB taxonomy): Archaea > Halobacteriota > Halobacteria > Halobacteriales > Haloarculaceae > CAZKGF01. The sequence continues at coordinate 5,485 of CAZKGF010000069.1, read as the reverse complement.
CATGAGTGCCCTCCGCTGTCGGTTGCTCGGCCATCGCTGGGAGTGGTGTGCAGTCACCTGGAACACGGGCAGGGTGACCGAGGAGGAGCGCTGCCTGGGGTGCGGGGAAACCATCTAACCGGGATCCGTGCCGGGCGGCCGTCGCCCGTAGTCGACCGTTTCTGCGAGAGGTTGCCACGACGGTCGAGAGAGCCACGGGGCGGTGGTGACCCGTGATTCGAGGAGAGGGGTATTTCGAGGACGCTATGACCTGTCGTCGACCCGCTCGATCTCCCGTACTGGACACTCCCCCGGAAGTTCGACGATGAGCGCTTCGAGCTGCTCCTCGGTGTCCATCCCGTTGGCTTGCACCTCGTCGATGAGTCCCCGAACCGACTCGTCTATTCGAGGGGCCCCGCCGTAGGAAAGGGACAGTTCGTCGCCAATCCGTCCCACCTCCCCCGCGTATCGGCCAAGCGGAGCGACAAGGAGTCTACACCGGGTCCGAGAGCGGGTCCACGGTGACTCCGCCGTCACTTCTGACGGTAACCTCACACCGGGCGTACGAAAACGAGACCCGAACGCGGCTCTCGTCCCGAGGAGGTGTTCCGCGCGAGAGCACCGCGTCCAGGGCGTCAGTGTCCACCACGTCGTTCAACGTCTCCAAGTTCACCGGCTCCTCGTCCCGGGCGACGGCTACCGTCTCGATGACCGCTATGGAGGGGGTGGTCGACGCCCAGTCGTAGCTGGTGCTGATACGGCCCGTCCCGGACCTGACGGCGTCTCTCGGCGGAGCACGCGCGTCATTACCCATTGACGTTATTTAGGGGACCGAAGCGGATAAAAACCAGTCATTTTGACGTGTTTCCGATTTCTGATAACCCGAGTGAACCCCCTGGATGACGAATGACCGTCCGGGCGGCACGTCCAGAAACCGGCCACGAGGTGGCCGGACGGGCCCGGAGTGTTGGCTACGTGGTCGTCCATACCGCTCCTTTCGACCGGGCGGTTCCCCATCGCCGGGAGAACACGGTCTCTCCGACTGGACCGGCGCGCGGGTCGAGCAGCGAAGGGGGAGGCAATTACAGTTCTCGACCCTCGCAGGTTACTCCATGGGGAGCGACCTGTTCCTGAGCGACTCGCCGCAGTTCGGGCAGGTGGTGGAGTCCCTCGATTCGACCGTAGTCCCGCACTCGAGACACTCGTACTCGGATTCGGTTGACGGGTCGTACTCGGGGTCTTCGGGGGGCACACCAGAACCAAGCGACCCCGTCATTATAATATTAATCCATATATGGTATATATATGCCCTTATTCGGATGTACGGCTCCCCCGCCATAGCGCACTCGCGAACGTGACAGGCCAATCTACGGGGGGCGGTCCACGCGACGCCGTCGTTTAACCAGCCGAGCCTACCTCCCCCGTGTCGGTACCGCCGATGGGTGGCGGGTAGCGTCGAATCTCATGCGAGGCGAATGAGGTCGTTCCCGGGTTCTCTCGACCGAATCGAGCGGGCCCCCATCGGCGGTTGACTTCGCTGCTTCCCCGTTTCGACTATCGAGCGGAGGCCCCGATTGCAGCGACCCGCGATGCCGGGACGGACGGAACCCGACCTGCCACCTCGATTTTCGAGCTAGACGAACGCGTAGCACGGGCCGTCTACCGGCTATTTCTCCTCGCTCGGGGTTTCGGTTTGCGGATGACTTGCGTCGAGGCTCACGGTATCGCTCCGCGAACTGACTGGCTTCCAACTGCCTGCCGCTCGTCCACGGAACTTTGGGCCTCTGGATAGAACTGGCAACCAGTGGGTCTCGAAACCCTCGTACACGGGAAGCGGACGAATGCCGTTATCGGATGGGCTGCGGCGTTCGTCGTGCTGGCGGCGGCCGCCGTGGGCTTTGTCACGGACGACCCCGTCTGGGGCGGGTTCTCCCTCCTCCTCGTGGCCGCGGTCGCCGCACCGGCGGTAGCGACCCGCGACTGGACCACGATGGCCCCCTGGCCGCTCCTCTCCGTCGGCGCGCTCGCGGTGACGTCACGAGCGGTGGGACTGTATCCTGAAGCGGCGGGTCACGTCGCCATAGCGACGCTGGCCCTCGTAGTCGTCGTCGAGCTCGACGTCTTCACCCCGATACAACTGAGCCGGCGATTCGCTGTCGGCTTCGCAGTCCTGACGACGCTGGCCGTCGAGGCGGTTTGGATCATCGTCCAGTTCCTCTCGGACGAGTGGCTCGGGTCCGAGTTTCTGACCACCCAGACCGAGCTCCAGGAGACCATCGTGACCGTGACGGTCGTCGGTTTCGCCATCGGGGTGGTCTTCTACTGGTACCTGACGAGGTTCGCGCCCGCCGGGCTCGTTGCCGGCTCGTCGAACCGGGAGCAGACGCCATGACGCTCGGAGACGTACTCGGGCTGTCGGATTCCCAGGAGCGGCGCATTGCTCGAGGATTACAGGTCGCGCTGGTCGGGCTCGTCGTCTTCGGACTCGTGACGATGCGATTGGCGGTCCTCGTCACCGCGAGCCTCGGGCTCGGTGTCACTCTCCTCCCGGCGTGGCTCAGCCGGGAGTACAGTTACTCGATGGACACCGGTCTCGTCCTCTGGATAACCATCGCCATGGTCCTGCACACTGCCGGTACGTTGGGCCTCTACGACCAGTTTCAGTGGTACGACGAGGTGACCCACACGGTGTCCGCGACTATCATCGCCGGGCTGGGGTATGCGACCTTTCGTGCGTTCGAACTCCATTCGACCGAAATCGCCGTCCCGTCGGAATTTCGGGCGGTGTTCATCGTCGTGTTCGTTCTCGCGGCCGGCATGGTCTGGGAGGTGGTGGAGTTCGCCTTCGGCGGGCTCGTTCCCGTCTACGGGATTGATGACATCGTTACCGACCTCGTGTTCAACGCTGTTGGCGCAGTCATCGTAGCGGTCTGGGGGACCGGCTACGTCGACGGGTTCGTCGCGTTCTTCAGAAAGCGGCTCCGCTCGACGCGGGCCGATAGATAGGGGGCCAGTTGCCGGCACACCCGGCCGGCCCTCGACGACGACCCCCCCGAAGCGCTGGAGGTTCCCCTGGCGTTCGACCACGGTCGAGAGTTGGCCGCAGGCGGAGTGGGCCAATGCGGATTAGCGCACCTAATTTACCCGTAAAACGGGGATTCTCAGACCGGGAAGTTCGAAGACAGCGTTGGGTTATCTATTCCTATCAATCCATTTGTAAAACTCATCGAAATCGTTCGCTCCGGCGTCCTCAGCGATACTACGTAGCGTCCCGATCCGGACACGATCGTGGAGGGGAACGCTCACCGTTCTCGCTTCAACGTCAGGTCCGTCTGGATGTTCCCATTTCAGTATCGCGTGGTCCCCGGGCGTTCGAACCCACCGAAAATTCCCTTTGTTGACTAGTACCTTTGCTACCTCGAAGCCGCTGAAGTCCCGCGTGACCATTCGATCCCCAAACTATTCGAGAACGTCGGGGAGCTCGCCGCTCCCGGACCGTCGATTCTCCTCGGGATCGATGCCGGCCTCTCGGAGTTCTTCGTCGGTCGGTGGTCGGCCAGAATCGTTGTCGACGGCGTCAATGACTGCGTCGAGGTTTGCGAGGGCCTCGTCCCGGGTCTCGGCTTGGGCTGTCAACCCCCGTGTCTCGTCGCGTGCCGTCCACCAGCCGTCGTCGTTCTGCGTGAGGACGATGGTGGGTTGGAGGCCCTTGCTCATCTCGATTCAACTAGTCGATGGGGTTCTATAACTGTTTGGTCGAGTTCGTTCTCAGGTTCTTCCGTCGAGCGTGGTCTTGCCCTTCTGCTCGAATCGAGGGTGTTGACGACCGCGCCGAGCTGGAGAACACGCTGGGCTTCGTCGTATATCCAGTTCGGTCGTCCAGTTGCCAGAGGACCCGGTGGCGACGTCATCCGCGGCCATGCTCGATGTGGTGTACCGAGAGCGTCGATGTCTGAGCCCGTGGAGGCATCGGAGAGGGTCAACTTGCTGGAGTTGGCGCCGCTCTTGCTCCACTCGCTCGCGTCGACGGCGTCGCGAGGTTGTCCTCGGCCGCGGTGGCGTCAGTGTCGTCGTCCTCGTCACTCCCGCGTCTCGGAAGGCGTCGAAGTCGTCGTCAGCGATCCGGATAGTATCCCTACGTTTTGACCCGGAGTTAGAGCGGGATTTATTAGAAAAGCGAACCATTCGCCGGTATGCACGCAAAACTCCGAGAGGACGGGAATAGCATCGTAGCGAGTCTCGACAACCAAGCGCGTCGCGAGGAAGGCATCCTCGACGAGAACGGTGACCTCACCGGTGACTATCACGCCCGAGTCGAGTACGATACCGACGTGGGCATTTCGTGATCAACCTCCCGGATGCCAAACCCGACACGCCTACCTCCCTAACAACTCGATCTCAGGAATTAGGAGTTTAAATTTGGTATTTATCAAGATGTTTATTTGGGCCTTGACCGGCTCGCCACCCGTCTGGAAGCGTATCAGGAGGGCTATGTCCTTGGAGTTGGGCCGGACCGTTCGGAGTCGTAAATACTAGGAGCCAAGGCTCGATCTGGTTAAGAATCGGAAAGTAACTATCGAATATTGATATTTCTCTATTGTCTCGGGGCTTTCGACCCTAGTACATGAATTTAGACTTCGTTTTCATTGAAATCACTACGCTTTACCAAGTAGCTATGATCGAATGGTTTGGTATGCGAGATCCGATCGCGGAGGTCACGTGGCTCGTTCGGCTGTGCCTTGGCGCCGTGGTGCTTGGGACGGCAGTTGTTTTCTATCTCTTCTTTGGGTGATGCATTACCTTGGTTTTCTTTGGCAATGTCGATGTCGACGGTGGAGTCCCGTCAATTGGCGGGCCCCCCCGACTTCTAGTACACGGAGGTTGTCAAGCATGACTACCAATCATTCAATTGCGTTCATCGCAGTCTCAATGCCCAGTTCGCTACGAATTCCAGATATCCGGATCGTTGCATTTCACAAGAAGAGGTTTATGACGCCGATAATCCCAGTGGAATTTTGCAGAAATTGCTAAATACCTCGTTACCCAAATTTTGTTAATGGAGTTGTCTGACACATGGCTGACGCGGTGATGGCGGTAATCTCTCGTATGAGGTCGTAATGGAGGACCCCTCACCGTCCGCCCGGTCACCTGAAGCAGAGATCCAGCAGGTCGCGCACGATGTCGCCGCGGTTTGCCAGGACCGGTTCGGGGAGAAGGTCCGCACGGTCATTGCGTATTCCCGGAACCACCACTCCCCGGTGTATACCCGCGACGACGTGGCCGCCGATCCGGCGTTCGATGCTGACACACGCTCGATGTTCCGGCTTCCTTACATGCGGGTGCATCGAACGATGTGGGACCAGCGAGACATGAACCCGTTCCTCAACGATCCCACCTCCGCGGTCTTATCGTACGGCTCCGTCGTCCACCTACAACTCCCTATCACGGAAACCCACGGAGTTATGATTGGGATGGACGGCGATGTCGACGTCTATCAAGCAGTCGT
>CAZKGF010000068.1:0-8924 GCA_964552115.1 uncultured Halobacteriales archaeon | reverse complement strand
CTGGCCATTCTCCCTGAGCAGTGCCTGGAGGTGTTCGCTTTCAGTCGGATTGATTCTCAATGTCAATGGCCTTGAATCCCGAATCGGCCTTAGGTTCTCGCGTTCACTCCTCGAGAAGCGGCTTCGGCGGCGTTCCGGGCAACCGATCGCGGTCGTGGGAAGCCCCGAAATCCAGAGCGGGCCCGACCGGCGTGATCTCACCCTGGTAATACCCCCAATCGAGGATATGAGTCATGTTCACGGTCTCGGCGAACCCCGGCGTTTGGTAAAGATCGCGCAGATATGGCCAGAGATTGTCGTATTGGTGGATATACTGACGGTTGCACTTGAAGGCAGTATGGTATGCCCGGTCGAATCTGATCAGGGTGGGGAACAGCCGGAGGTCCGCGAGGGTCAGACGGTCACCGGCGAGATACCGTTGTTCGGCGAGGACGGCGTTCCAGTGGTCCAACGCGTCGAACAGCTCGGCGACGGCCTCGTCGTAGGCTGCCTGTGAGCCGGCAAATCCACACCGGTAGACCCCGTTATTGATCGGTTCGTAGATATCGTCGATGATCCGGTCGATATCGGACTGGTACTCGTCGGGATACAGATTGACCCGGTCGAGGCCGTACTCCCGAAAGGCGGTTGCGAACTGGCGCATGATTTCGATCGACTCGTTGTTGACGATCGTTTCGGTTTCCTTGTCCCAAAGGACCGGTACCGTGACGCGTCCAGTATACTCCGAATCGGCAGCACGGTAGACGTCCCGAAGATACGAACAGCCATTGACCGTATCGGCCGTACACCCGTCTTTATCTGGTGTAAATTCCCACCCGTCGTCGTGTCGTTCGGGGTCGACGACGTCCATCGAAACGACACCCGTCAGGCCGGCCAATCGCCTCGCGAGAGCCGCGCCGTGTGCCCACGGACAGTTTCGGGCGATGTAGAGGTGATACCGACCAGCCGCCGGTTGGAAGGTCGCATCAGGTTCGTCGCGAACCTCGTCACGAAACGACGTCTCGACGCGGTCGAACGCACCGCTTTCGTCTGTCTCGGGTTCGACGTCGGTTCGCCACTCGCCCGCTACGAGCATGTTACGGCCCATACCTATGTGTGGAGGGCTTCACGGACAATCCTAACGCTATGTGGCAGCCATCAATCATCCGTCCTAGCTTCCCGGAACAATCGGGACTCGGAGGCCGGTCCGATACCCTCGGCTTCGAGGCGCCGTGTTCGACGCGAATACCCACCAGTCGTTGGAGGTCCCGAAGGCGAAACCCAATCGTCCGCAGTTCGTCTGCCTCAGTGGCGGGTCGGTTGCTGGCTGTTGATTCTGGATTCGACATCCCGTCGGTTGGTGGTCCTGGTCCCGTCAATCCACGGGTCGTTACGGCGCCTCGATCGTGGGCCGCTCGGGATATGCCTGAACGAGGCCGGAAGACTTGCGAGCCAGTAGGCGGGTAGTCGCTCGCCGGCCGTCTCGGTCGGTCCCGGCGTCGTAATATAGGACAGTGAGGTCCAGACACGACTGAATGAGTTCGTTGGCACTGAACCGGTATCGATCACTGCTCGGTCCCACGGACGTGGGCTCGGCCGACCGGAGATGGTGTTCGACAAACAGATATCCGCCGTCTACGAGGGCCGCCTTGAGATCGGGAAACCGGTCGACCGCCCGGTAGTAACTGACCGTCACTATCCCGTAGGTGTCACGTGGAAACTCGTGGCTGGGGACGTCAGTCTGAATGAAGTTGACCCGCGACGCGACACCCCGATCGGCAGCATTCTGGCGGGCAATCCGCAGCCCTTCACGGGATTGGTCGATGGCGTCTACCTCGTATCCGGATGAAGCCAAAAAGGTCGCGTTGCGTCCTGTTCCCGTGGCAACGTCCAGTGCCCGGCCCGAGGGAGCTTGGTCACTGTAGGCACGTAGGACCGGCGACGCGTTCGGGTCCTGGGGATAGTCCCCCTGCTGAAACCGTTCATCCCAACTAGTCATACCAGGTTTGTGGTGACTGACCAGTGTTAACCCCTCGTTGGCGATTATAGGGATGCAAGGCTGGATACTTCACCTACAATCGTGTTTTCCCAACCGCACCGACGTGTCAGTGAAGGACGGACGAGTTGGCCCGTTCGGGGTCCACGGTTTCTTTGACCTGTGTGTAGACGAGAATCGTCCCGAGTGCAGCCAGTACCGCTCCAAACGCGAAGGGCGCGACGTAGCCATATCGGATGAGATAGCCCGACGAAAGTGGCCCGAGTGCCGTCCCAAGGCCGAATGCCATCGTCAGCACGGAGAGCTTCGTTCCCGATTCGCTGGCTCTGGCCAAATCACCTGCCAGCGCAAGCGCTGGAGCGAAAACCATGGCCCCGGCGATTCCCTGAACGAAGCGTGCGATGATCAACTGCCAGGATGCCCAGACGAGCCCCTGGGCGAGGGTGGCAGGCACGAGCAAGACCAGCCCCCAGACGATGAACGGCCGACGGCCGTAGCGGTCGCTGGCGCGGCCGAGGGGGAACTGAAAGAGGACCTGGGCAAGGACGAACGCCCCAAACTGGATGCCAAACATCGTCGGCGTCTGATTTAGATGGCGGTTGACCTCTGGCTGGATCGTCGACAAGAGGGCGATTCCGACGGCCATGAAGAGTGAGGCGACACCCAGCGTGAAGATGGAATCGAGGACCTTGTCTCCCTCCTGATCGAATATCGCGATCGAGAGATCCGCGCTGGCGGTGGCTTGAGCCGTTTCGGTCTCCGTGACGACCAAGCTCACGAGAATCGTGCTAAACAGCGCTGCCAGCGCGGCGACGTAAAAGGCTGCGTCAAAGCCCGAGAGGTCGATGGCGAAGATTTCGTATGGGCCGTTGTGGACAATCGCCCCCGCAGCGGCCGGGCCAAGGCCGAAGCCGATGAGTCTGAAGGTATTGTAGACGCCCATATTGCCCCCGCGTGCGGTATCGGTGGCGTATTCGTTCACGAGTGCAATCGTGGCAGTGACTGTGAAGGCCACGCCGATTCCCTGGATGGCTCGGTTGGCAAGCAAAAGGACGTACGTATCCAGTACCGAGTACGCGAAGTTCGTAATCGTCAGCACAACCAGTCCAAAGATGATGAATGGCTTTCGACGCCCCATCCGGTCAGTCAACCGGCCGGTAACGGGCTGGAGCATGCTATTGAAGAGGCCAAACATCGAGAGGATGACTCCGGTAATCAGCGCTTCCGTGAGGCCAAACGCGCCACCACCCACCAGGCCGCTCGAAATGTACAGCGGGAGGACGACGATCAGAAACGAGTTGCCCACCGAGTCCGCCATTCTGGCGAACGCGAGGACGTAGACACGTCGGTCGATGCCGAGCGAGATCACTGGATGGTCACCACCGAGTAGGCTGCCAGCCTACGGCCCAGGACCACGTGTTTCGTCGTCCCGCCCGATTCGCACGCATCGTCTTGACCTCCGGCAAGCCCACTCAATACAATTGTGAAACCGATATCATCTCGACGGGCCGTCACTCCTGCCATAGCGCACGGACGCGGGCTGGCCCGTCCACGTGTTCGATCACGTCGACGACAGGGTTCGGACAGTCGGCCCGCCAGTCGGCATCGCTCGCCATGGCGGCTCTGATCGCCTCGCCACTGACCGTTCGAGTCCCTTCCTTGGTTTTGACCGTTCTGCCACGCTCCCGGAGGCGGTCGGCTTTGACGGTATGCCACTCCTCGAGCACGTTGATGTAGTGAACGGCGTCCGCCGGGGCGTAATGCGACCAGAGCTCCGGCCGATTGATCGGAAACGGCATGATCGAGACGGGACCATCGATCCGGTCAGCGACCGACCTGAGCATCCGGTTGCGCTCGTAGTAGGTGAACGGGTTGTGCCGTGCCTCGTGGCGTTTGGGATCGGCGGTCTCCTCACGGACGTGTGACGGGTCCGCGTTCGTGATGCCGATGATCAGGCGGTCGGTCTCCCGGGCTGCCCACTGGGCATATGCCAGATGTTCGCGGTGGACGGGCTGAAACCGTCCATGGACGTGGCCGACAGTGGTCATGGGTGGCGCTCCAACGGTGAGACCGGGTGTGTCGGATCGTCCCGGCCGGCTGGATCCCGTCGAAGCCCATCGAGTAACACGCGATCGGCCCCGGCTCGGCTCAACCTGAGGAGATTCCGGCCGCGAATTCGGCCGAGACCGCCCGTGGCCGCGGGGCGTTCGCCAGCGGTGTCGACCCCATCAGTTCGTATACCATTCGTCACGAAGGTGACCGGAACGGGGTCGCCGGAATGGACGACGTCATCCGAACTCGGCGTCGTGTGATCGGCCGTCACGACGGTAACGAGTTCGTCGTCGGTGAGAGCCCGATCGACGACCGGTTCGAGGCTGCGATCGATCGCTTCGATCTCCTCGCGCTTGGTCTGTGGGTCACCCGAGTGAGAGACCTCGTCGGGCTCGGGATAATGGACGTGGACGAAGTCAAATGTCGACAGGGCAGACTCGATCGCATCGGGGCGGGCTGCATACGTCTCTGGCGGCGTGCGAACGGTCATGTCGAGCGTTTCACCGAGGCCCTGGAGGACCGGTTTACTCGTCAGGCTACACGCCGTGAGGCCGTGGCGGTCCCGAAACGGCTCCGGATCACACGGGCTTCCGGCCCACTTCGAGAGAACGGCATCGACGGGCGCCGTCGACAGTGCGTCGATAGACGAGCGAGTGAACGCCGCGAGTGCGGTCGCGGTCCGCCCGGCGGCGTCTGGGGCAGGTGCATCGGCCATCGGCTCGGGGGCGATGAGCGGCCGGCCAGTCTCGAACGGATCGACATCAGTGATGTCCGAGGCCAGCGCCGCGTCGCTATCGAGGACGACGATGCCACGGTTCGTCCACGTGTGGGTGAACGTGGCGGTGACCCCGCCGGTTTCGACCGTCGGAACGGTCGTGGCGAGATCGGCAAAGTCAGCGTCGACCGACCGGAGGTGGCGGTCGGTTACCCGCCATCCCGTTTCGGCCGGGGCTACACGGGCGAAACTCGCACTACAGGCAACGCCACCATCCGGAACGGCGACGTCCAAGCCGGTGGCCTCCAGGACGCCACGCCCCGGGAGTTCACCGTGTTCATACCCGAACAACAGCGTGTGTGCCCGGTCACTGGACAGTGGCGTCCCCGGTCGTGCGACGTCCATCGTTCCGTTCTGGCCGGCAGTGGCGAGTCGATCCAGGTGGGGCGTTTCGGCAGCTTCGAGCGGTGTCTGGCCGTCAAGGCTTGCGACTGGCCGGTCGGCGACGCCGTCGAGCACGAGCCAGAGCACCCGTCCAAACGTCCCCCGCATGTTATTCGATTGGCAGGCCGATCGTATCGGCGATCGTTCGCTTTTGGATTTCGGTCGTCCCGGCGGGTATTTTGAGATTGCGTGCAACGCGGAATACCCGTTCGACCCCACCCGCACGCATCAGCCCGTGCCCGCCCAACACCTGGATCGCCCGGTCGGCCCACTCGAACAGCCGGTCTTCCGGATAGTATTTACACATCGACAATCGCCGACGCGCATCGGGTGGCTGTCGGATCGTGTCGAGTGTGGTTCGGTCGTCGAACTCTTCGAGCAAGCGAAGTCCCATGGCTCGCGTCGCGCGGAGTTCGGTCGCGGTCTCGGCGATGGGGAATGCGACGGCCTGATTCGTCCCGATGGGATCGCCGAAGGCTTCTCGTTCGCGGGCCCGCGACCGCATCGTCTCGAGGAGGTACCGGCCCAACCCGACACACATGCCCGGACGTCCGGCCCGCCGCCAGTTGATCCAAGAAAGCGCCAGGGGGAGTCCATCACCGATCTCGCCGACGAGTTGGGACTCGTGGACGCGACAGTCGGATAAGCGGATGTTTGCGGTGATGCCGTCGAGCATAATATTGGGATTCATGGGACCGACTTCGAATCCCGGGTTGTCCGTGTCGACGAGAAACATCGCCATCCCGTCGATCCCGTCGGCGTGGTCGGTTTTGGCCAGAATCTGGGCCGTATCGGCGTAGGGTGCGTTCGTGATGTATCGTTTGCGCCCGTTCAATACGTATTCCTCACCCTGGGAGACGGCCATCGTCTGAATGCCTGGAATATCCGAGCCTGCTTCCGGTTCGGTGATGCCGATGCAGGCCGTCTCCTCGCCGGTCATGAGTGGTTCCAACCACGCCGACCGTTGGGCGTCGGTGAGGTGTGTGAGCGTTGGCGCCGGCCCTTCAGTCCAGGCCATCATTGCCCTGGTGAGACCCTCGCCGTGGCCCGTCCCGTAGCGAAAGACCTCTTCTTGCACGTAGAAGTGTTCGTGGGGGGCGAGGCCACCGCCCCCGACGGATTCGGGCATGTGCAAGGCGTACAGCCCAGCGTCGGCGGACCGCTGGCGGATCTCGGATTGGAGTTCGTGGACCGCCTCTCGGAGGCACTCGTCCTCGTCGAGATAGGCCATCGGCCCGGCCAAGAGATCAGCATGTTCGCGTTCGATCGGGCGAATTTCTGTCTCGATGAAGTCACGGACGTCAGCGATGAGCGGTTCGAGCCGATCGGGGACGGGAAAGTCTTCACCGAGTGGGGGAGTGCCAGCCATTCCCACACGATACCGGTGTCAGGAGGTTAAATCCACGTGTCAGCGAGCTAGTCGAACTCGCCGACACCCGTTTCGGCGTCAGGCAGGTCGTGTTTGACGACATCGAGTCCGACCTCTTCGATGGCGGCTTCCAGGTGTTCGTCCTTCGCGAAGTCAGCGCCATCGGCCTCTCGGAGGCGTTGGGCAGTGGCGAGGACTTCACCCCGACGCTCGTCGGGGATTTCGTAGGTGTCTGTCGACAGTTCGATCACCAGGCCGTTGTTGTCCTGGGTATACGCGGAATAGAAGATACCACGATCGAAGACGTTGTAGCCGCGGCCGGCCTCGTCCAGGGCGGCGAGCATGTCTTCGAACTCGGCAGGGGGCACTCTGAAACAGAGGTGGTGGACGCTGCCGGTCCCCGACGGAACCCGGTTGTTCGATGGCCGGTCGTCACTGACGAAGACGGTCAGGATCCGGCCGTCACCGGTATCGAAGAACAGGTGCGTCTGTGACGGGTCGTCGAGATTGGGTTGGCGCAAGACGAGTGGCATTCCCAACAGGTCGCGATAGAAGGCGATCGTATCGTCTGCGTTACTGCCCCAGATCGTGATGTGATCGGTGCCACTGGTGTGAATCGGGCTATCCGGACGCTCGGCGGTAACTGGCTCCTCGCTCATACCGACACTACGGGCGAGACGACAATGAGTCTGTTCGTCCGCTCCCTGGGATCAGTCAGGAAAGTTCCTGTTCGGCCGCTGCGAGACCGGCACCCGTGTCCACGTCGATGCCCTGTGCGGCCAGCCCGTCACCGAGGGCAGCTACAACGGCAAACACGTTTCTCGGCCGAGCGCTGTGGCCCATACAGCCGATGCGCAAGATTTCGCCACCGAGAGCGCCGAGGCCGCCAGCGATCTCGATACCGTGTTCCGTCAGCATGTGCGAGATCAACGCACCGTCATCGACGTCCGCGGGCAGCCGAACGGCGTTGAGCGAGGGCAACCACCAGTCCGGCTCGGGATTGAGGCCGAGGCCCATCGCCTCGACGCCCGCACGGAGCCCGTTGGCGACCTGGCGGTGGCGCGACCACCGCTGTTCGATGCCCTCCTCCGCGACCAAACGCAACGCCTCGCGAAGCGCGTAAATCGACGAGATGGGCGCAGTATGGTGATACGCACGTTCGTCCCCCCAGTACTCGCTCAACAGGGAGAGATCGAGATACCACGAGCGGACCGGTGTCTCCCGCTGTCCGATCTTGGCCATCGCGCGCTCGTTGACGGTGAGCGGGCTGGCCCCTGGCGGACAGCTCAGGCACTTCTGACCGCCTGCGTAGGCAACGTCGATCCCCCATTCGTCGACCCGGAGCTCCACACCACCCAGTGACGTCACTGTGTCGACGATGGTGAGTGCGCCGTGCTCGTGGGCGATGTCGGTCAGGGTACCGACGTCCGGTTGTAATACCCCGGTAGACGTCTCGGCGTGTACAAAGCTCACGACATCCGGGTCGTGGAGTTCACAGGCGTCGGCCACGTCGTCGGGATCCAGCGGCTCCCCCCAGGCCGCCTCCACGACGACGGGTTCGCCGCCGGCCCGCTCGACCATCGCGGCCAGTCGTCCACCGAAATAGCCGTTGCCCGGGACGAGAACGGTATCTCCGGGCTCGGTCAGATTGGCCACGGCCGCCTCCATGGCCGCCGAGCCGGTCCCGCTAACGGGAATCGTGAACGTGTTGTCCGTCTGGAATGCGTACCGCAACAGTTCCTCCACATCATCCATGATGTCGATAAACGTTGGATCCAGGTGTCCCACGAGCGGGGTCGACATGGCCTTCCGGACACGTGGGTGGACCTCGCTGGGGCCTGGCCCCATCAGCAGTCGGTCGGGCGGCACGAGTTCATCGACAGTCGGTGGCTCCATATCCTCGGGTGTGGCGCGGGTCCGTTTAGGGTGTCCGATTTCGGACGCCACCAAAAGCGACACTCATCCGAACAACCGCTCGCGCAACGACCGTCGGCGACGTTTTTCGGCCAGGATGACCGAACAGTCCACATCGTCAACGACATCGAGGATTAGCGACCCCGTCACGAGTCTGGCGAGGAGCCCTCGTTCGGTGGCGCCGACGATCAGTAACGTTGCTTCCTCGGCTGCGTGCTCGATGGTCGTTTCGACATCGCCGGTCTCGACGCGAAGCGATGCATCCTCCAAATCGTGTTCCGTCGCCCAGGACTCGAGAAAGCGCCGTGCGTCGTCTGCTTCACCTGGCTCGGCAACCCTGAGGAGCGTCACCTCTGCATCGTATTCTGCCTTGAGGAGTCGAGCGATGGCACCGCTCAGGTCGGAATCCGGGCCTCCGGCCGTCGGCACGAGGATTCGGCGCGGATCGAATCCAC
>CAZKGF010000067.1:0-9145 GCA_964552115.1 uncultured Halobacteriales archaeon | reverse complement strand
CTCTCGGGTCAGTACGACATTCCCGCGATTCATTGCTCGGTGCAGGGGGCGTTTACGAACATTCCACCGGTCGACGCCTATCGGGGTGCGGGACGTCCCGAAGCGTCGTTCGTGGTGGAGCGGATCATGACACTCGCAGCCCGCGAGGTCGGGATGGATCCGGCGGAATTCCGCCGACAGAATTACATCGATTCTGACGACTTCCCGTACGAATCCGAAGTGGCCGTCGTCTACGATAGCGGTGATTACGAAACTGCGCTGGACAAGGCACTGGACGCACTCGACTACGACGATTTCCGCCAGCGCCAGGCCGAAGCCCGCGAAGAAGGCAAGTATCTCGGCGTCGGGTTGTCCTGTTATATCGAGGCCTGTGGACTCGCACCATCCGAACTCGTAGGAGAACTCGGTGCCCAAGCCGGACTCTGGGAATCTAGTATTGTCCGAATGACACCGTCCGGCACGGTCAACGCGTATGTCGGGACATCGGGCCACGGACAGGGCCACGATACGACGTACGCCCAGATCATCGCTGACGAGCTGGGCGTCCCCTACGATTCGGTCCAGATCATCGAGGGTGACACCGACGAAATCCCGCAGGGGATGGGAACGTATGGCTCCCGGTCGGCCGTCGTTGGCGGGGCCTCGCTTGCGACCAGTGCGCAGAAAGTCGTGGACAAGGCCCGCCAGATTGCGGCGCACCAACTCGAGGCGCCGGAAGACGACATCGAATTCGAGGACGGTGAATTCTACGTCAGCGGTGCCCCCGATCGATCCATGACTCTCCAAGAGGTGTCGGGAGCTGCCTACCTGGCCCACGACATTCCCGACGGGATCGAGCCCGGACTGGAAGCGACGACGTTCTACGACCCGGACAACTTCGTCTTCCCCTTCGGGACGCACGCGGCCGTCGTGGAGGTCGACCCAGAGAGTGGGGACGTCGAAATCGAGCAATACGTCGCCGTCGACGATGTCGGGCCACAGATCAATCCCAAGATCGTCGAAGGCCAGATCCACGGCGGGGTAGCCCAGGGCGTCGGCCAGGCCCTCTACGAAGGCATGGAATTCGACGACAACGGGAATTTGCTGACCGGCTCGATGCAGGATTACGCCGTCCCGAAGAGTATCCACGTCCCGGAAATGGAACTCGATCATACGGTGACCGAGAGTCCACACAATCCGCTGGGTGTCAAGGGCGTTGGAGAGGCCGGAACCATCGCGGCCGCACAGGCCGTGGTCAACGCCGTGACTGACGCCCTCCAACCATTCGACGTCGATCACATCGACATGCCGCTGACCAACGAACGTGTCTGGCGGGCGATCCACGAAAACGGAGGTGACCACTGATGTATCCAGACGAATTTGACTATTACGAAGCGACGAGCGTCGACCACGCGATCGAACTCCTCGAGGAGCACTCGATGGCCGAAAGCGAGCTACTGGCGGGTGGCCATAGCCTGTTGCCAACGATGAAGACCGGGCTCGCCAGTCCGGATGTCTTGATCGATATCGGCGGGCTGGAATCCATCCAGGGTATCGAGGAGTCAGGCGGCTCCATCTCGATCGGAGCGACGACGAACTACGCCGACATCGCCGATTCTGCGGTGGTCCAGTCTGGTGCCCCCGCACTCGCCGAGGCTGCAGCCGCAGTCGGTGACATCCAGGTCCGAAACATGGGCACGATTGGCGGCAATCTCGCCCACGCCGACCCCGCATCGGATCTGCCGGCAGCGGCGCTTGCCGAAGGGGCGACGCTGGTCGTCCACGGGGCCGACGGTGAACGAGAAGTGGCTGCAGAAGACTTCTTCATGGGGATGTACGCGACGGATGTCGGCGAAACCGAACTGGTGACCCGCGTCGAGGTACCAGCGGACACTGACGTGGGAACCTACGCGAAAAAGGCCAGTCCCTCCTCGGGCTATGCCATCGTGGGGGTTGCAGCAGCACTCCAACTCGACGGTAACACTGTCACGTCGGCCTCAGTGGCCGCAAACGGCGCAATGGATCGGGCCGTCAGGCTGGAAGGAGTCGAGGACGAACTGACCGGGACGGCACTGTCCGACGTCGACGCCGCAGCAGAGCGAGCGACGGAAGGCCTAGACGAGTCCCAGTTTATGGATGACTTGCAAGCTTCCGCCGAGTTCCGCGGTCAGCTCCTCAAAGTCTACACGGAGCGAGCCCTGACGGCGGCCGATTGATCTAGCCGCGACTAAGCGGATTTTTATACTCCGGACCGTTAGCATCGCCACCGATAACCGCTATGACTGTTGGGGATCGCCGGACTGCATTCGCGGAGTTGACTGAAGCCGAGCTTCGGGAGGTCTTCGATCGGACCGATTACGTTGCCGAGGACGATCTCGTCACGACGGTCCTGCTCTCGCTACGATTGGGCAAACCGTTATTGATCGAGGGCCAGCCGGGGAGTGGAAAGACCGAACTGGGGAAGGTCCTGGCTGACGGGTTCGAGACCGACCTGGTTCGCCTCCAGTGTTACGAAGGTCTCACGGCCGAAAACGCGCTGTACGAGTGGAACTATACGAAACAACTCCTGGCCGTCCAGGCAGGGGACGCCGGGGTCGAGGAAGGCTCGGTCTTCACCGAGGAATATCTCTTCGAGCGCCCGCTACTCGAGGCGCTATCGAGCGAAGAAGGGGAAACACCACCGGTTTTACTTATTGACGAGGTTGACCGAGCCGACGAAGAGTTCGAGGCACTGTTACTCGAAGTGCTCTCGGATTTCCAGGTGTCAGTGCCCGAGCTGGGGACCGTCTCGGCGGGAACGCCGCCGATCGTGGTTATCACGTCGAACCGGACGCGCGGGCTCAGCGACGCGCTCAAGCGGCGGTGTCTGTATCTGCACGTCGAGCCGCCGTCGGTCGAAAAGGAGACGGCCATCGTTCGGCGGAAAGTACCGGAACTCGATCGAGCAGTTGCGGCGGAGCTTGTCGGCGTCACACAGCGACTTCGTAAGGAGCCGTTTCGTAAGCAACCGGGCGTCGCAGAAACGCTCGACTGGGCCGAGGCCATCGCGACGTTGCGAGACGGTCAGGGTGGTGATCTCACCACCGAAGAGATCGATCACACGTTGGGGTGTCTCCTCAAGGAGGTCGAAGACGTCCAACGAGTCGACGACGATTTGCTCTCGTCGTTGGTCGAGGCGGCTGCAGAAGCCAGGTCTGAAGGCTAGCCATCCTGAACGTCCGCCCGCCACGAAACAGTCGCGTTCAAGTACGGCCATTGCGGACGAGTATCCGTGGGCGAAAACGTCGACGCTGTCGAGCACGAGCGCTTGATCACCGGCTATTCCGGACGGTTGCTGGTAGCTATTTCGGCCGGCTGGGGCACGGTCCAGGCCGGCAGGCTCGTTATTTCGCCGATGTTGCCGACGATCAGTACCGATCTCGGGATGTCCAGTACGGCCGCTGGAATTGCGATCTCAGTGCTGTGGGGCTTGTACGCATTGATGCAGTATCCCAGCGGTCGCTGGTCCGACCAACTCTCCAGAAAGACCCTCCTGATCGTCGGCCTGGGCCTTCTCTCGGCGGGATTCTTGTTGCTTGCGGCCGCGCCGACCTATCTCGCCTTCCTGTTCGGTGCCGTCGTGGTCGGCCTGGGTGCTGGGCTGTATCCGACACCCGCGCGAGGGTTGCTTTCTGACTTGTTCGTCGAGCGCCGCGGCCAGGCCTTCGGCGTCCATACGGCTACCGGGGATCTGGGCGGCGTGATGGCAGCGGGACTTGCCTCGGCCGTCCTAGCGGTGGCGGTCTGGCGGGCTGCGTTCTTACCGATCGTCGTGGTGCTCGTGGGTGTCGGCCTCGCATTGCACCTTTGGAGCCGAGAGGCCTACGTTCTCAGTTCGGTCGAGTTGAGTATCGGGGCCACCGGCCGACGGTTGTTAGCCGAACCCAAGATGCGGTGGTTGCTCGCGGCGTACGTGCTGTTTGCGTTCACGTGGCAGGCGGCTGTCGCGTTTCTACCGACATTCCTACAGATCGGGAAAGGGTTCCCCGCGATTGTTGGGACGGCGGCGTTTGCGATGTTGTTCGTCGTCGGCGTCGTCGTCAAACCAACTGCTGGGTGGCTGGGCGACCGGCTTCCACGTCGATTTCTCGCGTTGGGATCGATGGGCCTTGCCGCAGTCATGCTCGGGGCGACTGTGCTATCACCGGATCCGTTGCTCTCGATCATCACAGTCGCCGGATTCAGTGTAGGCCTGATGGCCTTCCCTCCCGTCATGCAGGCCTACCTCATGGACACCTTTCCCACCGAGAGCATGGGTGGGGATCTCGGAGCCATGCGGACTGTCTATGTTGGCCTGGGTGCGATCGGCCCGACTTATGTCGGCGTAACCGCTGAACTACTCGACTACACGACCGCATTTGCCGGCCTCGTGGCCTGTTTGCTGGCCAGCGGTGTTCTCATCCTCGTGGCGACCGATTGATTCGGCGGTCGGTGGCTCTTTGCCGACCACTGGCGTATCACCTGTATGTCCGAGGCTTTCGTACTCGTCCTCTCTGTCGGCGCACTCGTCCCGCTGCTCGCTCTAAGTGCATTCTTTTCAAGTAGCGAGACTGCAATTTTCTCGCTGCCCGAAGAGCGTGCCAACGTCACTGGTGACCGCGAGACAGCACTCCGCGACCTTCGAGCCGATCCGCACCGATTGCTCGTCACGTTGCTCGTCGGAAACAACCTGGTCAATATCGCGATCACGAGCATCGTCACTGTGGTTGTTGCGACGTTCGTCTCACCGGCCCTTGCGGTCGTGCTCACGACCGTCATTGCCACTACGCTCGTCCTTGTTTTCGGAGAGATCGTTCCAAAGTCATACGGCCTCGGACGCGCTCAGGACTGGTCGCTCAGGGTTGCGGGCCCGCTGACCGTCGTCGAGACCGTTTTGTGGCCAGTGGTGTTCGTTTTCGAGGGGGTAACCCGTCGGATCAGTACGGCAATTGGCGGGGCGACCGATATCGAAGAGGCGTATCTCGACGATCGGTGATCGATCGGAACGAAGTTCCCAGGTAACGTCGGGGGGTTCGTCGTTGCGGGCGGTTTCATCCCAGAGATGTTCTGTCCAATCGACCCCCGACGATCGCGGCCGTTCGCGCACCGACCTAGCGTTCTTCGACGTGGCGAACGTCGACAGCGATGCCACGCGAACTTCGCGCCATCTCTGGCCCACTCATCGTGGCCCGTCCGACTGCGAACGCGCTGGGCCCCTCGACGACGACCTCGTCGCCGACGCGTATGGCCCCACTCGACTCGACGACCCCCGGGGCGAGGACACTGCCATGCGGGACGAAGTCGTCGATTTCGACCGTTTTCGTCTCCGTCTCGCTCTCCTGCCAGCGCCGCCCCCCGGCGAGGGTGAGTGCGAGGAGTCCGTACTGTGCGACGAGGGTCGCGAGTTGTGTTCCCGATCCGTCCAGTGCGCGAAGCTTGGGATACCGGCTCTCGGTGGTGAGATCGTCGAACATCGCTTCACCCGCCCCTTCCCCGAACTGATAGTCGGCGATGGCTCGGATTGTGTAGTGTTCGCGCTCGCGTTTCGAGTATTGCAAGCCTCCCTCGAGTGCTGCGCTCAGGTCATCGAGTGCCTCGCTAGTCGTCGGGTGGTCGGAAACGGTGTACTCGAACTCCCGACCGAGTTCGGACTCGACGCGCTCGCAGATCTGTCGGTACTCGGGTGGGACGTGAGCGATGACGCGGTCATACTCGTTGTTGTGAATGTAGGCCGCGAGCACGTCTGCGACGAATTCGATCTCGGTCGGTGTCCAGGTTCCTGTGACGACTGCATCGTAATGCTGGGCCGGATACGTTAATTCGAGTTCTTGGGGGACGACCCCGATCGGTGAGGTGATCGAGATGGTGTGCGCTCGCCACTGCACAACGTCGTGGAACTGCTGGTGGCTCTGGGACTCGCTATACGGTTTGCGAGCCGAACAGGGGACGAGTAACAGCGGTTCGTCGAATCGACACCGATAGCGGTTGGTAACTCGTTCGGCAAACCGCTGAATTTCGACACGGCGAAGCGTGTCGTCGGTCGCGGCCGTTATCTCTGCGCGGCGGTGGATCGGGGCTCGTTGTTCGACGTACGAGTATTCTTGATCGAGGCGGCGTAGTGTCGCCGTCAACCACTGCTCGTGTCTGGCCTGGCCCTCCAGAAAGTCCCGGAGTCGTCCCCGCCGGATGCGCTCGCGAACCGTCGCGAGCGCAGCCTCGAGTGCGGCGCGATTGTGCGCCACGCAGTCCTCTCGGTCGAACGACGAGAGGGACTGCTGACACGCTGGACTCCGACAGGGGAGTTCCCCGAGATCGGCGAGGCGAGTACGACCGTCCAGCGTGAGGTACCATCCTTCGGTCCCGGCAACAACAGCCCGGTCGGCATCGACCAAATCGACGCCAGCCCCGGCAAGGGTTGGGACGTTTGCTGGCGTGGCGATGCCCGAGAGATACAGTCCGGTATCGGGCGGGATCGTTCGTCGGGTGCGAACAATAGCGGCGACGAACGCACGTGCATGCCCGACCAACTCTTGGGCGTTCGAGAGCGCGTAGGCGTCAACGCCTAGGTCGTCGGCTGTGTCGGGCGTTACGACGGCTGCTGCCGGATACGCCACCGATTCAGCCGACGGCCCGAACGCAGTTTGCACTTCCTCTGGAGTCCCGCCCGGAAGCCCCCGGTGGGGCAATATCGTGAGCTGATCGGGGGTACCCTCGGGGCGGGATTGGGCGGTGGGCCATTCGCTGCCGGCGTCCGACCGGACGTCGTCGATCAACGCCGGGGTCGTCCTGGATTCGGTGAGTCTGAGCTCACCGAGGCGAGCCGCACCGTCGCGCTCCTTAACTTCGAAGTATTCTGTCATTGGCCGGAGTCGGGTTGGGAGGCGGAACTAGTTTTCTTTCGATCCGGTGTCTTGCTCGATGCGTTCGACGGTTACTGAGTCAGGCAGTTCTCCGAGGACCGCCGATGGCCAGTCATCGTGGTAGAGCGCAAACTCGACCTCGGGATTGGCCTCGACGACACGGATAACGCCGGTGACGGCCGCGTCGAGGGCGGCCCGGTCAGTCCGGTCAGGGAGCTCCCCAGCCAGGGGATACGCTCCCGCCAACTCCGGCGGAACAGGCCCGAACGGTGGCTTGAGCCCCCAGGATTCGTCGTAGCCCTCCGCGTGACCGCCCTCGGTCACGACGACAGACGCTCCCGCCGGAATAGTCACCCGGGTGAGTCGCTCGTGGTGGCGGCGAACTTCGGGCCGTCGGGCGCTTTCGGCCGAAACATAGAAAAACGCATCCTTGGTCACGGGATCCGTGGCCTCGAGTTGGGCACTGTGGTCCAGCAGTGTCCGGTAGCCGTCAAGCATCGCCGGGTGAGACCGGGCTCGCGTTTCGACCAATTCGAGCAGGTTACCCCGGCGGATCGCCTGCCTGACCCGCCGCATTTCCCCGAGCGATACGTGAAGATTGTGCTCGGCGAGGTGGTGTTGTCGTTCGTCTGCGGATTCATCCATCGCCTGGAGGGCTGCCGGTTCGTGTGCTGTACAGACCGGGCACTCGCAGGGAAACGTCGTGAGATCGGCAAGGTGTTCCGTTCCCCTGACAGTGAGATATCGACCATCCCGGGCGTATAATGCGTACGCAGCCGAATCGAAAAGATCACAGCCCAGGGCAGCAGCGAGTGCGAACATCATCGGATGGCCAGCCCCAAAGAGATGGACCGGGACGGCCTCGCCCAGCCCACGCTTGGCAGCGGCGACTACGTCCACCAGTTCTGCAAATCGATACTCTCGCAACAGCGGCACCATGCCCCCCACGGGATAGATGTCCAGGTCCACCCGGCGAGCCTCAGTGCCTGCCCGCTCTCGGATGTCTGGAAACGTTGCTCCCTGGACCGGGGCCGTGACGAGCATGTCGCCAGTGTCCTGTTCTGCAGCAATTTGGAGGCGCTCGCGGGTCGTCTCCCACTCCCGTTCGGCCCGGTCACGGCCCACGTCCGGCGGCGTCGGGATATCGACTGGTGTCCCCACATCCGAGCCGATTGCCGCCTGAAACGACAGAATTTCTTCGGTACCGACGTCGATATCGCCGTATTCGGCGA
The DNA here is from genome assembly GCA_964552115.1 of uncultured Halobacteriales archaeon. Classification (GTDB taxonomy): domain Archaea; phylum Halobacteriota; class Halobacteria; order Halobacteriales; family Haloarculaceae; genus CAZKGF01. The sequence continues at coordinate 1,056 of CAZKGF010000067.1, read as the reverse complement.
GTTGATAGGAGCCTGAATCCGTCATGATCGGCCCATCGAACCCGAGAACGTCTGCGAGTCCGCGCTCGAGCGCGGGCTCTCGCAGGTCTTCGCTGCCGTGTAGGACGTAGCTGTTCGTGATCAACATCTGGACGCCCAATTCGGACAAGCGGGCCGGAGGGACGGTCTGGACGTGTGGATTGACCACGGGGAGGAGCACGGGCGTCTGAACCGTTTGGCCCGCACGTGGTATCTCGAGGCTGCCGAGGCGGCCGGCTGCATCGTACCGATCGACCTCGAAGACCCCGGGCATTGGACGCCAGTGGGAGAGCCCTCGCGGTAAGGGTTCCGTTGTTCACCCTGAAGGGTCGCCACCTAGCAGTTCAAAATATGTAATGGCGAACGCCGTTCGCCCATCCCGGATGTCGCCCGTGCGGATCGCATCCAAGAGCTCGGCACGCCTCGCCGTATCGACAGTTATGGTCTCGTCTTCGTCGAGGCGCTGTTCGCCAGCCGGTTCACACCCGCGTGCCACGAAGTACTGATAGATTGCGTCGGCGAAACCATTGGCCGGCTCCACGGTCGTCAGGTGCTCGATACTGTCTGCTTCGTACCCTGTTTCTTCGGCGAGCTCTCGCCGAGCCCCACTGGCAGGATCGGCGTCGTCGGGTTCGAGGGTGCCCGCGGGAAGACCCCTACAGATCCGTCCGACCGCTTGGCGCCATTCGTCGATTACGACGACATCCCCCGCCGTCGTCAGCGGAAGAACGACCACACTCGCCGGCTGTGAACAGTAGTCGAAGTCCGTCTCGTGACCGGTTGGAAGTCGGACACGGTCGGTGACGATATCGAAGCCGTCACACGAATACGACACCTGGCTCTCTCGCGTCTCCCAGGAGTGATCGGTCATGCCCTCGCTTCGATACCGCGACCAAAAGGACGGGTGGTCTACGCCGCAGTGCCCGCCCGACTTCCTGGAGTACGGCCTAGACGGGCTTGTCCGCGACGATCAGCCCGTGTCGGAGCACCGGTAGGGCGTCGTGAGCTCGCCCGATCTGCGTGCGCAATGTCGCCGGG
>CAZKGF010000066.1:0-9189 GCA_964552115.1 uncultured Halobacteriales archaeon | reverse complement strand
ACCGAACTCGGCCAGACTGTCTGTGACGTGCTCGAAGCGGAGTACATCGACTGGGAGGCAGCGTTCGAGGAGCCGGAGGACCTCCCGGATTTCTGAGTCGGGACGGTCGACCGAACGGCAATCCGCTATCCGTGGACCACGCGCTCGGACGTTACAACCGGTCGCCTCTGTGTCATCGTGACGCTGAGCGGTGCCCCATCCGCGTACCGCCGGCCGTCGGGAAGATTCAAGACCGTCCGGTGGCTGGCCCCGGGCATGGCAGTCCTCGAACCGCCGACCCGGCGTGCCTGTGAGCGGTGTGACCGGACGGAGGTCTGGAGCGACGAACGAGGCACCTGGGTGGCGGACGGGGACGACCGTGGCAATCCCCATTGTGTCCACGTCTGGGACATCACGGGGACGTACAATCCCGTCAAGCGCTGACGCCGACACGTTCTTTGTTGATGATTGGCGAACATGGGCATGCCGACAGCCTACATCACGGCGCCGCCGGCATCGGCGGCCGATTTGGCGAGCGCACTCGTCGAGAAACGACTTGCGGCCTGTGTGAACCGGCTGCCGAGTACGTCCACCTACCGGTGGGACGGTGAGATTTACGTGGACGAGGAGGAGCTGCTATTGGCGAAGACGACGGCCGACCGCTACGACGATCTGGTCGAGTTTGTCCGGACCGAACACCCACACGACGTGCCGTGCATCGAACGGTTTGACGAGTCGGCCGTCGAGGATGCATTTGCGAGCTGGATCGCGGACAGTGTGCGGTGAATTCACCGAGTGTCCGATCACCGGTTACGGGACCGGATAGGGGACGGCAGCGGGATCGATCGTCCCGGCAGTGGCGAGCAGGGCGATGAGCAGACTCGTCACCAGAATGGACGCAAACGAAGGATCGAAGTGCGTGTCCGCCCGGGCGTAGAGCACCCGCTGGGCGACTTCGCCGAGTCCCGCCCCGAGAATACCGAACACGCCAGCGACGACGATGCCGATGCGCGGATCGGCGAGTCCCACGGCAACGATACTCGCCGGGAGGGCCATGTGGTGGGTGACGGGCAGTCGATCGAGGCCCAGCGCGAGAAAGAGGAGACTGCCCGCGGTGAGGCCGAAGGCGAGGTAGACACTCCCCGTCGCGACGCCGATGTATCCGGCGGCGATGCCGACAGCGGCGCCGAGCACCAGCACGTTCGCCCACTCGTAGTGCTGGGGCAGCCAGGGTTCGACGACGAGTCGGCCGCCACCTGCTCCGCCTTCGGGGCGTCGCTCGCCACGTTCGAATGGTGTCATGTCGAGAACACCACTGTCGATTCGGCCGACGAGTGGATAGCCGAAGGCGAGTCGGTGAAGGAATGCGGACACGACGACAGCGAGTGCGACCGGTTCGACCGGGAGCGAGAGACTGAGCGAGAGGCGGGCGAGAAGGACCCCAATCAGTCCGAAGGTCGCGCCCGCCGCGAGCACGTCGAGACTGCTGCCGAGTGGTGTCGAAATGTCCTTTGCGGGGTGATAGCGCGTCTCGTCACCGCTCCGTGCGTTCCGGCCCGCGTAGGCCGCGGCCGCGACGCCACCGGCGAACGCGACGTGGGGACCGATCGCCGGACCGAGGCCAATAGCCTCGGTGAATCCAGTCCCGCCGAAGGCCGCCGCATCCCCGATTGTTTGCGTGCCGATCGATCGCACGACGGTATCGGCGGCTTCGCCGACGACGATGGCCAGTCCAGCGAGCGAGAGTGCCGGCAGACCCCCGATCGCGGCGCCGATGATTCCACCGGCGAGCCCGGCGAGGAGCGCCTCCACCGTGAGCGCAGAGGCTACCACGTCGGATCACCTGTCGTCGTGCGTTCGTCTCTCGGCCGCCCGGGATCTGCGGTGGGGCCGTCCTGAGTCGTCATGGTGGGGGTGTGCACCAGGCGGCCCAAAGACCTGTCTATCCGCTCGCGTACTCGAGGTCCGCCGTGTACCGATCCAACGCCAAGACGGCTATGGCACCCAGGAGTGCGGCACCAACAACCCCTGCCGCCGTCGGGACAGTCCAGGTACGTACCTCCCCGACGATTTCGAGGACCGGCAGCCTGAGCGAGCCGACCATGAGGCTGACGAGAAACGCCAGCGTCGCGCGCCGGTACCGGTGCAGTGCCCGACGGATGATGTGGGCGATCGTCACGACGCCGATTACCGCACCGATTCCGAACGTGATGACGACCGTTCCCCGGTCGATGAGCCCCACTGCAGTCCCACCACTGCCGACCGCGATCACCGCGTCCACGAAGCGGGTGAGCACGCCCGTCAGGTAGGTATACTGGCCGAGCAACAGGAGTATAAATGCCCCGGAGATTCCCGGAAGTACCATCGCCGTGATCGCGATCATGCCGCTCAGAAAGACCACGGGGAGCGTGTGCGGGAGTGTCCCGCCACTCGACGCACCCGAGATGACATAGGCGATGGCGAAGCCCACGATGGCACTCGTCACGGAGAGCCGATCTGCTACGTCGATCTGGCGGTAGAGGACGAGCGCCGCGGCGGCAATCAGGCCAAAGAAAAAGGCGAACGTGGGGGCTCGCACCGAGACGAGGGCGGCGTGAACGACGCGCGACAGGACCAGAATGGCGGTGACGATGCCGAACCCGAGCACCACGAGAAACGGGAGATCGATGTCCCGAATTCGGCGGACGATGCGACGCCGTCCCGAAGTCTGGTGGACGCCACGCAGCTCCCCGAGAAGGCGTGGATCGAGTGCCGCGAGCGCCTCGACGAGCCGTTCGTAGATGCCGGTCACGAGCGCGATCGTGCCGCCCGAGACGCCCGGGACAGTGTCAGCAGCACCCATCGCGAGTCCTTTGCCGAATATGGTGAGCCAGCCGACGAGGCCGTTCCCGCGGGTCGTGACCGTCTCGTCGGTGCGACGTTCGTCCGACACGGCTCAGGCCGGCACCCGGGCGGGCTCGGCGAGACGGAGCGGCGGCTCAACGATGGATCCGGTTGAACTATTCCCGGACTCGGTCCCTGTCGCGGTGTCACCAGTCGCACCGTCGGTCCCGGTTTCGTTTCCAGCCGTGGCGTTCCCATCGTCACCCTGCGAACGGTTCACCTGGATGAGGTCGCTCGTCTGCTCGGTCATCGTGACCCGCGAGACCGACTCGTTCTCGCCGAGCACCTGCCCCTCCGTGACCGATACCTCGCCGACGTACTGGGAGATCGAGTCGTTGACGCGCTGCGGGGCCGTCACGAGGGTGTAGGCGTCGGTCCCGTTCGGCGTCCGGACGCTCGTGTTCGTGTATCCCTCCGCCAGGCCCCAGTCGTCGTAGCCCGTCGAGGCGTACGGGACGGTCATCCGGAACGCGCCCGTCTCGTCGGTCGTCGTCTGCTGTTCGTACTGGAACTCCATTCCGGTCGAGGGCTGGAGCGAGAGCCGCGCGGTAACCGTTTCGTTCGGCGGGCCGGTACCTTCGATAGTCGCGCCCGGCACACGCTCGAAGGTCTTCGTCCATCCGGGAGATGTGCGGAACAGCCAGTCCATCGCCCGCAGTTGCCCGGTTCGATTCGACGGGTACCCGAGTTGCGGCGCGAGCGACGTCCGCTGGACTGCTCGTTGGCGCACGGCCACGAAGTTCTGACTACGCGCGGCCGATGCATTGCTCAAATGGACGAGTCGGTAATGCTCAAGTGCCGGAATCCGGTCGGCCGGATTGGCGCCGATCCCGCCGATCTGCCGCGTTCCCGGAGATTCGGCAACGTACTCTTCTGCTCGCTGCATGTTCTGGAAGACGCGGAGCACAAGATTCTCCGTATCGGACTGGCTCGGCGCGAACGTGAACGTACCACCGCTGTACTCGCGCTCGGCCCCTTGCCAGGAGAGGACCACGGGTCGCGGATTGGCCCCACTTCCGTGGTAATGGTACAAGCGCGAGACCATGGTGTGGTAATAGGACGGCTTGTGTCTGACGAGCGTCGTGGCCTGGATCAGGTTGTTCGTCTGCTCGAGGGTCTGCTGGTTCAAAATTCGGCTGTAGTAGTCGCTGGTATTCGTGCCCTCGACGAAGGCTGGCGGGGCGAAGAACTTCCCACCGGCTGCCGTCTCCGTCTCGACTATCTTCCAATCGACGACGACGTACCGGGTCTTCGCGTCGTCTTCGTCGGTGGCTTCCAGCAACGAATTCGCCTGGGATTCGTTCTGAGCGAGGAGGAATTGCGCCGCGTCAGTCGCCCCCTGCTGGAACGGGTTGGCGTTCGGAATACGGTTGCCGATGGCCGTGATCCAGTGTCCGTAGTCCCACCAGGAGAGCACGCCATACGCTCCGGGAGGATAGTCGAAGTCGGCAGTCCGCTCGAAGGTTCCGAGAATGTCCATTGGCTGACCGTCAGGCGTCGCGTACTGTCCTGGAACCGGCGTGTTCTCGTCCAACCAGTCGAGGCCCGGCTGCCAGCCCACGACACCGCCACCGGAGCCGCGGTTGTCTGCCACGGCGATGGCCGTGGGTTGGAATATTACAAGCGGAGCCACAAGCACGAGGATGATTGTTCCGATTGTGAGGACCTGATACCCCTCAATTCCGTCCGAGTCGCGACTCGTCCGTCTGACGAATGCGACGACCTGCCCGACGAGGAGTGCCGTCAGTGCTGCGATGGGGATTGCCAGGTAGTAGAGGAACCGTCGTTGGGTGAACACAGCTGCAGTCAGAAAAATGGCCCACACGACGACGAGGAGCCATTCTCCGCGGGGTTCGTCACTGAAGATGTGATCGAATATGACCATCCCAGCAGCCCCGACAGCTGCGATGATTGCACCGAGTTTGTATGAGTCGGTCAGTCGTGACGGATCTTGAAGTGGTTGGGCTTCGCCGACCGTGCCTGCCGTCTCCGTGAGTTGAAAGCCGACGACGCGTCTGACATTGTTGATGAGATAGCCGAAGACGTCCGGGGCGACAAGTGCCAGGATGGCGATGAGAACGACACCGACACCAAAAACGGCCGCCGGGTAGCCCACTGAGAGAAGATCCCGGTCTTCCCACACTCGAGAGAGCCACGCCATGAACACACAGCCCGCGGCGACGCCGAGAGCCATACCCGGCTGGAGAAGTGACCTGGACGTCGCTCGAATTTCAAGGGCATTGACTGTCGACAGTGCTAGAATACCGGCAGTCGTCAGCGTGATAGCGGCCGCAATGGCGACGTGTTCCGGACTACGGCCACGAAGAAACTCCGCACTCAGGTGGATGAAGAAAAACACGCCGAGGATGCCGAGCAGGAGGACACCTGGCGGCCAGACCGACAGGTAGACCCCGATGGCGACGCCGGCAAGGAGACTCCACCCGATCGTTCGTCGCATCGATCCATAGGCGCGTTCAGCCATCAATTCGTAGACTGGTTTTTCGCGCTCGGCAACACTGACGGCCACCATCACGCCGAGGACGGCCAGGGCCTGAAACACCGCCTCGGCCACGTGGTGGTCAGACGATCCAACCGAGCTTTGCACCAAAAAATCACTCGCTGCAAGGCCGACGATAGCCACCCCGACCACGCCCCCGAATCGACCGCCGAGACGCCGCCCGATGAAGTACGTGGGGACGAGGGCGGCGACCCCGAACATGGCCGGAGCGAACAGCAACACGAGACGTATCAGCTCTTCGCCGGGATTTCCAAGCCCTACCACAAGTGCAACGGTAGCGATCAACTGGTCGAAGAGTGTGCCGAACTGAGCCGACGACGTGCCGGTCGGGAAGTTTGTCCACGGGTCGAATGGCATCGTGGCCGGCCAGTTGTCGACGACGTACCGGACCGATCTGAGATGGTAGTATGGATCGTTCCCTGTGAACTGGACGTTGCCGGCGACCACGAACCGCCCCCAGTTATCGACGCGGAACCAGAGTGCGAGCGCGGCGAGAAGGGCAAGCGTGGGATAGTGGTAGTTGTCGAGCAGCCACATCGTCACGTCCCCGGGACGGCCCGCGTCGTCGAGCCGTTCCCGCCAAGAACTCATTAAACGGGGACAGTCCCAGGCCTCGCTTAAGCCTTGTTATCTCTGGAACGGTGATGGCGACCGATTCCCGTCACGTCGGGCGGTTTGAAGTCCTTCCCTGTGAGCATGGAATCGGATAACGAAAACGCCTATCCTTCGGCCCCGCTCACCCTTGTTGTAATGCGTGTCTCGGTCGTCGTCTGCGAGCACACAATTGAACGGTACGACGACCTCCGTGAGGCGGCCGACAGCGTACTCGAGCAGTCACACGAGGACACCGAGCTCGTCTTAGTGAGCGATGGCAGTACTGATGTCTGCCAGAAAATGCGGGACGATTTCGCCGACGTCGCGACTGTCCAGTGTCTGCCGGACAACGTCGGGCTGTTGCAGGCGCGAAACGAGGGTGCGCGGGCTGCCACTGGTGATATCGTCGCGTTTATGGACGACGACGCGATTGCGGACGAGGACTGGATACGAGAATTGGTGGCTGTCTATGAAGCGCGAGACGTCCCCGCCGTCGGTGGGAAGATGACACCCGTGTGGGTGGCAGGGAAACCGTCGTATCTTCCTGAGGAATTTTACTGGCTCATCGGTGTCACTCATCGTGGATTTGCTGACGGTCCGGGCGAGGTACGGAACACGTTTGGGTCCAATATCTCGTTTCGCCGCGATGTATTCCTTGACTTGGGTGGCTTCGACTCAGCAATTGGCGGGCGACATGGCGATTCGAACCTCCAGGGGGGTGAGACGGAGCTCTGTGCCCGTATGAAGGAGGAGTATGGCCACGGCGTCTTCTACACGCCCGACGCCGAAGTGGCCCACAAGATCTTCTCTTACCGCACCACTTTGAGCTGGTTGCTGGATCGGGCTTTCTGGCAGGGATACTCGAAGCGAGGGATGGACGTACTCGCCCCGGAGGCAAAGGACAGCGAATCAGCCTTTCTCGGCTATCTGCTCGCAGAATCGCTGCCAACTCGAATTCGATCTATGGCCATCCGACCTTCCGTCGAAAAAGTCGCGCAGCTGGGCTTGCTGTTTGTGCTTTCGGGTGTTGTTGGGACTGGGTACCTGTATGGTATAGTCAGGTGGTGGTGAGATGTCAGGATCAACGGAGCCTCTCAATAGCGATACCCTTCCCGACGTCTGTGTCGTCACCCATCCGCTGGGAGCAGCCGGGGAAAACGCGACGAGGAGTTTGCTGGATATACTCGCATCAATCACTGGCACAGTTCTAATAACGGCCAATTTACCGAATAACTCAGAAATCCATAACACCCGAGAGGTAATTGAGCTTACAGAATCGAGCGCCGGGGAATCGATACCGACCGCAGCGGTTAGATTTTTGCTGAATCAATTAAGGATGTGTCGTGCGATCTTCCGCAGACCCGAACCAATCGTCCTTTTTTTTGGTGCGACATCGTATTTCATCCCTATTTTGTTTGCCAGGCTGTTGGGCAAGAGAGTCGTCATCCAGCCTCGCGGCAATGTGCCGTTGACCCTCCGGCTATCGTGGGAACAGCGTGTCCATCATGTGCTGGCTCGCATCCTTGCGGGATTTATTTGGTGGCTTGAGCGCCTCGACTTTTGCATAGCGCATGCAATTATCACGTATACCCCCACGATGGCCAAGGAATTGGGTCTGGATGTGGACTCTGAGAAAGTTTTCCCCGATGGCGGTCGGTACGTCCGAACTGAACGATTCGAGATAAAGACGCCCTATTCCTCACGGGAAAATGTGGTTGGGTTTGTCGGGCGGATTGACGAAGAGAAGGGAATTCGTGCGCTAGCTGCAACTGCCAAGCAATTACCGGCTGATATCACCTTTCGATTTGTTGGTGATGGAGATTTACGCGGATGGTTAGAAGCGGAATTACAACCTGAAATCGAAGCTGGTCAGATTGAATTGATTGGTTGGGTCAATCATGACGAAATTCCATTACATCTGAATGAAATGAGACTTTTAGTACTCCCTTCTCAACCGACAGAAGGACTCCCCACGACCATTTTAGAATCAATGGCATGTGGCACTCCCGTATACGCCAGATCGGTGTCCGGGGTTCCTGATGTGGTACGAGAGGGCGACACGGGGTTTCTGATTGATTCGAAAGATCCAGCGTCGCTGGCAGCGGGGATCGAAGAAATATTGGAACGTGATGACCTCGCTACGATTAGTTCAAATGGGCGGCAGTTGATCACTTCAGAATACACTCATGATGCGGCGATCAAACGTTACCGGAAAATCCTCCAGCAGGTTTCGTGAGCGCAACGTATGATACAACTATAACCCTGGCACCCGACAAAACCGCACAAGATGACCCTTGTTGTGTTGGGCATAGATGCATTGGATCCAGAACTCGTCGGTTCGACTGAGTATTCAAATCTCACTCTTGCCGAAGCGAAAGCTATAGACACGATCGTCAGCGACATGGGTGCGCCCAGCACTCACGAGCTCTGGCCCACAATTATTACTGGTCTGCCGCCGACTGAACATGGACTCGTACTGGATGAGACTGGAGTCGCCTGGGGAAATGTCATCCTAAACAGTGCCAGCCGAGTTGCGGACTACGTGCTCCCCGACAAAGTGCAAACGAAACTTGGAGCGTGGCTGTTGACCAACGTCACTATCGACGCCTTCCAAACACCGGTTACCTATTATGACGAACATAACATCAGTACGGTCTTCGACGATCGACCGTCAAAGGCGATCGGCATCCCCAACTATGTCGACGACACAAACTACGTGGATAGAGAGCACGCTCTACGCAAGTCGCTAGGGTCCCTCTTTGAACGAACCCCCGGGGCCGCAGGTGGTCATCGGTCAGACGACCCGGAGACGTTTTTCAACTTATGTCTTGAGATGGCCATAGTTCGCGTTGCAAGGACAAGAGCGGCGCTTCGTGCAGAGACATATGAGCTCGTCTTTGGGTACACCAGTGCTCTCGACCTAGTAGGCCATATTGCAGTCCAATTCCCCGGAATGCAGGAAGCCATGTACGGAGCACTCAACGAGTTCACCGGTGAACTTCGAAGTGATCTGTGTGAGAATGACGAACTTGTGTTAGTGAGCGATCATGGGCTCCAAGACGGACGCCACACAGACGAAGCCATGATTGCATCGACGAATCGGGAATTGCTTGCAGATGTGGAAAGTGTCTTGGATATTCGTGGTGCCTTGGAGCGGGAACTGGACGCTTCCACCCATCGACCGGCCGGGCATCAGTTCGAATAATTCGCAGCGG
>CAZKGF010000065.1:0-9194 GCA_964552115.1 uncultured Halobacteriales archaeon | reverse complement strand
AATACTGACCGTGCAATGATAGAAAGTACCGGTGGCATCGCCTCGGCAGCCGGGAGATGCAATGCAAAATTGAACGCGTTCAAGCCCGCTCGACTGTAGGCGTCGAGGACAGCGGTAAGTCCGTTCGCGAGTCCGGTGACCACGTCAGCTGAGGGAGCCGGAATCCGATCCACTCCGTTCATGATCCCGAACACCTGTCGGTGGTGCTTCGGGGCCCACGGTGCCAGCCACTCGACGCCGGGTGTCGACCCGATCCAGCGCTCCCCATTGCGTTCTTCGTCGACGAGGTCACGCCAGTAGGTCGATCCGTGATTGCTGTTATACGACCGGGTCGAGTCGAGTAGCAGTCGCTGTTCGTTGGTCCCTAACGAATCCACGAGCGTCTGCATGTGTGGATGGATGAGACTCGACCCGGCAGAACGGAGGAAATTCATGTTCACCGATGCCCATGTTACATCGGGGTCATGGGACTGGACTGCACGGATGTATTCGAAGGCGATTCTAAACCCGTCGGCAAGTTGCTGGACCGAAAACTCGTCCATGGGTTGAAAATGCGTCTCGGTGAGTACAATCACGTTCGAATAGCCTCCGTACGGGTTGAGATTCGGGAATGAAACCGCTTCACCACGGGAAATTCGGCTCGCATCCATCCACCCGGCGTACGTCGGCGTTGCGTCTTCGACCGTATCGGGACAGAAAAAACAGTCCTCCGCGTCCGTCACCACAGATCCGATCTCGTAGTTCTCGGGGATGAAGAAGGCTCCATCCGCGATTCGGCTAGACCGGCCCGTTAGCGGATCGATCCGGACTTCGACGTCCTCAGTTACCTGCTGGAAATCCTCGAGTGGGCTATGAAACGTCGCCTCCTGGATCTGGGATTCGAACTCCATGGGACGGAGTAACGCACCCCCGGAAAATTAATCTCAGTGTCCCGTTAGCGAAAGTATCACTTCGGGAGTTCGTCTTGGTCCAAGAACCCGTGATACGGACAGACGAATTCATCGCGTATGAGTTGTTCGTCTACAATATGGAGGCCGATTTCATCGAGTTCCTTGCTGATTCGATCTAGATCGTCGTGATCTTTGCCGATCGCATTCACGTAGACATTCCGTTCCCCTGTCATGATTTCGCGAACGGCTGTGACACCATGGATTTCTCGAGCCTGATTCGCCAAGGCATCCCGCTGCGGGACTGGGGCTGTACAGATGATTTTCGTGTACAGCGGATATCCGGCAAGATCGTAGTCGATATCGAGATTGTATCCCCGTATCACCCCGTGTTTCTCGAGTTTGTCAATCCGCGTTCGGATCGTACTCGACGAAAGATCGAGTTTCTCAGCGATATCGCTCGAAGAGGTTCGCCGAGCGTCCTGCTGGAGGTAGTATAGAATGTGTTTGTCGACCAGATCCAGTTCTCCATCTTTCATCGCTTCGAGGTTTTTCTGGAGAGTGGATATTCAGTCTTCCCCTCCGCAGATGCAAGTCCCACCGTCCCGGCATTCTTCGCTCCAACCTTCGGTAAATAGAGTGATAACGATTATGGTAATATAAGGCGTATATTTTGACGGTCCGTGAATGAAACCCACTAGTTAATGTTGCTCCGTGATTTAGAGGGAGTACGATCCAGGTTGAGGACTCACGGAGTCCCTCAACCACCCTGTCCCACCATGTCACTGAAACCAACACTGTTCACGCAACGCAACCCACCAGAGGACGATGCTACTGGCGACTATTACGTGCTGGGTGGCGGCCCCATCGGTGAGGCGGTTGCCCAGCGACTGCGTGACGCCGGCAACCGAACGAGCATCGTCGACGAATCGTACGAATCCACGGATATTCCCGGTTACCAGGGAGACCCTGCGGACCTCCAGATCCTGAAAAACGCCGAATTGACGGATGAGTCGACCATCATCGTTGCCACGAGGAAGGATCGGCAAAATCTGCTCATTGCCCAACTCGTCAGCGCCCATTTCAACGTCGGCAGGATCATCGTCGTAGCCAATTCCCCAGACAAACACGATCTTCTCGCCGAGGCAGGCCACGACCCCGTGTGTGCGACAACCGCGATTTCTGAGGCTCTCGTGAGTGATTTATGAAGGAACTGGAACGTGACCTGGGTCTCCCAGCAGTCCTCGCAATCAGTGTCGGTGCGATGATCGGTAGCGGGATCTTCATCCTTCCGGCGCTGGCCCTCGATATCGCGGGCCCAGCCGTCATACTCGCCTATCTCATCGCCGGATTGCTCGTTATCCCTGCTGCCCTCTCGAAATCCGAGATGGCCACCGCGATGCCCGAAGCCGGGGGAACGTACATCTATATCGAACGAGGAATGGGCCCGCTGCTCGGGACGATCGCGGGTGTCGGAACGTGGTTCTCACTTTCGTTCAAGGGAGCACTTGCACTCGTCGGCGGTGTTCCGTATCTGCTCCTCCTGTTCGACCTTCCACTCAAACCGGTCGCATTGGGCCTTGCCGCCGTCCTCATCCTCGTGAACGTTCTCGGGGCGAAACAGACCGGGCGGCTCCAGCTCGTCATCGTCGCCGTGATGCTGGCCGCCCTCGGGTGGTTCGCCGCCGGCAGTGCGCCCAGCGTCCAGTCGGCCAATTACGTGGAGTTCTTCGACGCGGGTCTGGGCGGACTCCTCGCTGCCACCGGGCTGGTATTCGTCTCGTATGCCGGGGTGACCAAGGTGGCAAGCATCGCTGAAGAAGTCCAAAATCCTGGCCGGAACATCCCCTTGGGAATCCTCGGTTCGCTTGCGTTTACGACACTTCTGTACGTCTTCATCGTCGCGGTGTTAGTCGGCGTCACGGATCCTGGAAGTGTCGCCGGATCATTGACACCGGTTGCAGTTGCCGCCGAACAAACCCTCGGCCAGGCTGGCGTGTTCGCTGTGATCCTCGCTGCCATCCTTGCACTCGTCTCCACTGCCAATGCTGGAATCCTCTCATCCTCGCGCTACCCGTTTGCCATGAGCCGAGACAATCTGGCCCCTCTCTCACTGTCAACGATCAGTGAGCGCTTCGGGACGCCAGTCACGTCGATTACCCTTACAGGGGCCGTGTTGCTTGCCCTCATCGCATTCGTCCCCATCCTGGAAATTGCCAAGTTGGCAAGTGCGTTTCAAATCATGGTCTTCGCGCTCATTAACGTCACACTCATCGCATTCCGAACCGGTGATGCCACCTACGAGCCCGAATTTACCTCCCCGCTGTACCCGTGGATGCAGATATTTGGGGCGATTACCGGCGTCATTCTCCTGACCCAAATGGGAGAAATAGCACTGCTTGGTGCATTGGTGATCACGCTCGCTAGTATCGCCTGGTACCTCCTCTACGTTCGACCGCGCGTCAGTCGGGAAGGGGTCGCGACGGGAACGCTCAGACGCCAGGTCGGACAGTCCGCACTCGAAGACGTCGAATCCCCGTCAGAACTCGGCACTCACGAGGTCCTCGTCGCCCTCACCAAAGACGTAAGCGCGAACAGAGAGCGGGCGTTGATCTCTTTCGCGGCCGATATTGCCAAACCAAACGATGGCGACGTAGAGGTCGTTAGATTCCAGGAAGTTCCCGACCAGGCACCCCTTACTGACGAGGTTACCGTCCAGTCGGACGGAGATCTCTCGTTCGAACAGCGGGTCTCGGAGATGGCATCGACGTTCGACGTTCCTGTCACTGCCGACGAGATCGTGAGCCACGACACGAAACACGCCGTCGTCAACTTTGCGGAGCAACACGATATCGACACGATCGTGGCCGAACACGAGCCCTTGCGTCTTCGATCACGGCTCATCGGGGATCCCATCGATTGGATCGTCCGCCACGCGTCGTGTGACGTGCTCCTCGTGGATAACCTCGGTTACAATAGCCCGTCTCAAATCGCACTGGCTGGAGGGGGTGGACCACACTCCTCGCTGGCTGTGTCCGTTGCCGAAGCTGTGGCCAAAGCCCACGAGGGGGTCGTTTCGCTGTGGACACCGGAACCCAGCGGACAAACCGATGAACACGACAGTGCAGTCGCTGACTACGAGATGGAGTTATCGAAGACACTGTCCGTTCCTGTCAAGGCGGAATCCATCAAGACGGATGGGGGCCGGATGCCACAGCCCGACTTGCTCGTTCGTCGTGGAGTTGACCATCGGCTTCGCAACGCAATCTTCGCCGACGGGCCGGAATATCCCAATCCAGGCTGTACCTCGGTCACAGTCTACCCCGGCCAATCCCGTCGAGCGGGACTCGTTCATCGGCTCCTCGAACGAGTCCTGTACTAAAAATTCGAATTCGGACGGGGGACGTTTTGTTTCAGGACAGTGTTGCCGGTCGATTGTCACCCCAAGAATAAGTCGACGATGATGTCGCCATCCTGGCCGCGATACAGTTCCGAGTAGCCACAGTTTGTACAGGTAACGACGCGAAACCGACGAGTCTGTATGTCGAACAATCTGGAGAGTCCGACCCCGGTCGTAGCGATATCGTCGATTTCGGCTTCCTCGTGGCCGCACTTGGGACAACCGGTCTCGTCGATCCCGTCGAAGTCGTCACTCTGCAGGTCCGACACCTCGGTAGTGGCCGGGCGAGCGTCGTCTAACGAGGACTCACAGGACCGGCAAAACGACCAAGATGTGGGGGCCTTCGATCCACAGTTTGCACAGTAGACGAACTCTGCTTGGGTGTCATCGTGCTCTGACGCCTTGGAGGGCACCATACGTCAGTGTTGACACGACCACATGAAATATTTTTACCGCGCGGTTAGAACGACCGACTGGTGAATGGGTATGGCGGCCACACTCGGGGTCGTGCTGGTATTCTCACTTGTCGGAATGCTCGGATTGTATCTCCTCATTAGCCGTGAAACGGCCTCATCACCGGTATATGAGCGGTCAGAAGCAGCACGCGACGCACGGAGATTTGGGGGTCGGAGTCAATCGGATCGGGACCCCGATCGTTCCGACGTAGAGGAATCCACCCCGAAAAACCGCGAGTGACATCCTCCGCGCCCTGAACGGCGGGATTCTCTCGCTGAATTAAGATAGGATGCGTGTCAATTAGTGCCTATGACGGACGACAGAGACGCTAACGGCCGTTAGTCTCGGTATTAATGGCCCAAAGGGATGCACCCGGTAACATACCGGCTCGCGGTAAATTCGATGCCCTGGAGCCTGGGGAGCGGGGTTGTGAGCCATTAACAAGAGAGGGTGGCAGGCGCTGGTACGGGTCAAATTTTCAATCTTGGGCCAGAGACGACTGACAATGGCTGAGCTCAATCGAGCGGTCGGCCTCCTCGAGGCGACGGTATACGGCGTGGGTCTCATTCTAGGGGCAGGCATATACGCGATATTGGGAGCAGCTGTCGCCGAAACGGGTGAATCGATAATCGTCTCCTTTGTCTTGGCAGCCTGTGTTGCAACCTTCACAGGATTGAGCTATGCGGAATTAGCCTCTCGCTATCCGAAGGGAGAGGGAGAATACCTGTACGCCTGGGCGGCATTCGGAAACAAGCGCCTCTCCGAGGTGACTGCGGTATTGCGCGTTTTGACCGGGATTATCGCGGCTGCGGCAGTCGCCCTCGCCTTCGGTCAGTATTTTGCTGCCTTCATCCCCACATCGGCAGTTCCTGTGGCTCTTGCGGTCCTGATCGGGATGTCGATAATCAATTATTGGGGCATCAAAACATCGGCACGAATCAATCTCGTGTTTACGGCTATCGAGATAGCTGGCCTCCTCTTCATCATCGCTGTCGGAGTCGGCACTTGGAACACGGTCGGGGTGACCGAATTCAATCACGGCATGTCTGGTGTCCTCGGTGCGACATTTCTGCTGTTCTTTGCGTATACGGGCTTCGAGGCGTTGGTCAACATTGCCGAAGAGATGGAGGCGCCGTCAAAGACGATACCCCGGGCGATCGGACTCTCGATCGTTGTCTCGACGATCGTTTACATCCTAGTCGGGTTTTCTGTCCTCGGCCTCGTGGACTGGAACGTCCTCGGCAACTCCCAGGCGCCGCTGGCCACAGTGGCAGAGGCCGGCTGGGGGCGCGATGCCTTCGTCACACTCTCCGCGATCGCGCTGTTCGCGACGGCAAATACAGTTCTCATCTTATTGATCTCGACATCACGAATCGTGTATGGGATTTCCAAGGCGGAATACAATTCGTTCCCACCGGTGTTCGCCCGAATTCATCCGTCTCGAAAAACACCGTATATTGCCGTTTTGGCGGTCGCACTCGTCACGATTCCGTTTGCCCTTGTCGGTGACCTGGGGGCGGTTGCCGAACTCGCAAATCTCGCGCTCCTGGCCGTGTTCGTCGTCGTCAATTGCTCGCTTCTCAAACTGCGGTACGATGGCGATGCCAATACCGATGGGTACCGTGCGCCGCTCAACGTCGGACAGTACTCACTGACCGCACTTTGTGGGGTGGTCACAAGCCTTGGTCTGATCGTATTTTACGTATTCCAGGGGATCACGGGAATCTAGGGATGTTTCGGTCCTGGAATGGGGGAACAGGATGACAGAGCGGCCGTACTCACTCTTGGGACTCGGGCATCGCCGAGTGCGGGGAGATATGTGGTCCTGTGGGACTCGTCACGTCGACTGTAGCTTCGACTCGAAAGACCTCCTCCATGAGCGTCTCGGTCAGAACCTCCGTTGGTGGCCCCCAATCATACAGTGATCCGTCCTTCAGTGCGATGAGATTGTCTGCAAACCGTGCTGCCTGTCCCACGTCGTGCAAGACGACGCCAACTGTCACATCTTCCTCCTGATTCAACGTCCGCACGACCCCCATGACGCGCAGTTGATGGTGAAGATCGAGAAAAGTCGTTGGTTCATCGAGCAACAAGACGTCTGTCTCTTGGGCCAGAACCATCGCAATCCAGGCGAGTTGCTTTTGGCCCCCACTGAGTGCACCGAGTTCGGCATCCCGAAGCTCTTCGATACCGGCGCGGTTGAGAGCCTTCGTCACGGCTGCTTCATCGGCTTCCGAAACCGTCTCCAGAAAGCCTCGGTGGGGATACCGACCGTGGTAGGCGAGTTCCTCGACCGTCAGACTCGTTGGGGATTGGTTATCCTGTGAAAGTAGTCCGATCCGTCTGGCTACCTGCTTGGAGTCGAGCGTTTGAATCTGCCGCCCATCGAGATGTATTCGCCCTTCGTCGGGTGAAAGCTGGGCTGCCATAGCCTTGAGCAGCGTGCTCTTCCCGCTGCCGTTGGGTCCAACGAGAGCCGTTATCTCCCCGGTAGGAAACAGGACTCGATCACAGTCGACGACGGATTCTTCCGAACTCGGGTAACCAAGCGAGAGTGAATCCCCCAGGAGACCACTCGGCATGGTGTCGGTGGATGCTCGGGACGCACGTTCGTCCGCTTCGGGTGGGCTAGGGTCTTCCTGACGATCGAAGAGGCCGTCCGGTCGGCGCATCAAATCTCCCCCATCGAGCTTTGTCGCCGCATTAGATACAGGAAATACGGCCCACCGACGATTCCAGTGACAATGCCAACCGGTAACTGGCCGACCGAGCCAGTCAGCGCCAACAACCCGAGGCGAGCGCCGACATCAGCCAACACTAGCAATGCTGGCCCCGCGAACACACAACCGATCATGAGCTTTCGGTAATCAGTGCCGACGATGTTTCGAACGAGATGCGGGACGATCAGGCCAACGAAACTAACGATTCCGGCAATCGCGATGCTCGCCGCGGCCGCCATAACCGCTACGACGGAAAGCCCGAACCGGACACGCTCGACACGCATCCCAAGCGACGACGCGGTCTGTTCACCTAACAGCAGTAGATTGAGTTGCCGAGCCCCGAGGAGTGCCAGGCCAACAGCCAGGACCGTCCACGGCAGGGCGATTCTGACTTCGGCCCAGCCAACACCGGTAAGCGACCCATGGGTCCACTGGATCGCCTCTTGGACCACTGCGATATTCTCGGCAAAGAAAAATAATGCCGCCTGGAGCGATTGAAACACGGTTCCAACGATAACACCAGCCAGCACGAGACGGACCGGCGATGTCCCACCTTTCCACGCGATAGCGTACACGAGAAGAAACGCCGCGATCCCTCCACCAGCTGCCAAGACAGGTAACAGTTGGGAGAGATGCAGGACGAGGTCCCCGACGATAACGGGGACGATTACCGTCGTGCCACCGAAGACGACCAGTACCAGCAGTATCGCAAGGCCGGCCCCGGAGGAGACGCCCAAGATAAACGGGCTCGCCAACTCGTTTCGGGTAACAGCCTGAAAGATGGCGCCCGAAACGGCGAGATTCATCCCGACAATTATCGCCACAATCACCCGAGGCATTCTAATGTTCCATACGACGAGACTCTGGCGAGTCATCTCGGGTAGGTCTGCACCCAGGAGAAACGCGTTCCAGGTATCCAGGTCGAACAACACGTCGGGATTGGCCACTGCAGCCCAGGCCTGACCGAAGGACATGTCGAGGGAACCGAACCGGATCTGAAGCAGCCCCGCGACAACGACAATACACAGGCTACCCAGACAAAGCGCCACGAGTGAGGGTTCCAGCATTCCCTGACCCCATTTGGGACGCACCGACCTGAGTTTGGAAACCGACGAATCTCCCCCGCTGTTCATGCTGGATCCGAGTGGGCGGAACGTTCGATCTCCGCAGCGCGGTCGAGAACCGCGTCGTCGTTCAGTTCTTGTAGCACTGTTTCATGGCCCAACACGTCCACCATCGTGGCGATTCCCTCCCGCGCCCGGGTTTCCTGTTCAGACTCACCAACTTCGGTTTCATACACACGGTCGAGGTAGCGCTCACGGAGGGTGGTCAGGGTTTCATCAGTGATGTCTTCGGATTCGATTTCGCGTTCGAACCACTCCCTCCACCTGTCACGGTCGGCCCACTCACCGGCGAATTCCGACGGCTGACGAAGCCAATCGTAATGGGGCCCAACGCCACCAGAGTAGCCCTGTTTCTGCCGCTGGTCTTCGATCAGTGAACGAGCCACGTGCGCTCCTTGCCCGGCGGCGATGAGCACTTGGGCGTTCCGATCGCCGTTTGGCGCTGCCACATACAAACCCGAGATCGGTGTTCGTCCGTCTTCGTCCGCGTAGTCTGGATCGAGGCGTTCTTCGGACTCGCCGTGGTGTACCTGCTCGGTAAACATCTCCCCCGCTCCTGGTCACCGTGCTGTGGGCGGCGAGCCTGGTCGTGCTCCTCGGGGCCGTC
>CAZKGF010000064.1:0-9394 GCA_964552115.1 uncultured Halobacteriales archaeon | reverse complement strand
ATACCGGATCGGAGGGCGTTGTTCGATATCGGCGTTGCTGGGCCATTGGCGGGACTGGCCGCAACCGCAGTCGTCACCATTATCGTCCTTCAACTGGATCCGCTTCCCGCCCAAGAGGCAGCAGCTCGGCAAGTGTCTGAGGGAGGTGGAGTCGTCTTCCACAACCCCCCGCTGATGGTTCTGTTGGCCTCGATTGCGGGCGGGTCCGAACATCTGGCAGGCTTGGCCCACCCGGTCGTATTCGCCGGCTGGGTTGGGATGCTCATGACACTCCTCAATCTCCTCCCAGCCGGCCAATTCGATGGCGGACACATCACCCGAGCCATGCTTGGGAGTCGGCAAGAGACGCTGGGGGCTATCGTCCCTGGAGCCTTGTTCGCCCTGGCCGCCTACCTACTTTTTATTCGCCCGGGCTACAGTTCGACCGGGATATGGATAATTTGGGGGCTGTTTACCCTTGGTATGGCGTATGCCGGGCCAGCCACACCGATCGATGATGCCCCATTGGATCGAAAGCGCCAGCTAATCGGGCTATTCACGCTTGTACTCGGTGCCTTGTGTTTCACCCCCGTCCCGATCGGAATTATCACCGGGTGACTGCGTTCACGAGTCGCCATGGGTGTAGCCGCGGTCAGGCAGACGCTCACCATCGAGCAATACGCCATCCTCTGTGACCGTCCCGATTCGGGAGAGCGGGCATGCAATCGCGTCGGTAGCTGCGGCCACATCCCCAACGGGTATGGTGCACACGAGTTCGAAGTCTTCGCCAAAGTGAACGCTTACCTCTCGGCGGTCGTCGGCCGATGTGGCCACTCGTTCGACCGAGTCATCGATCGGAAGCGGGGATTCGAGAGAAATCCCGCACTCGCTCGCAGTAGCCAGCTGATGGACCGACCGTGCAAGGCCGTCGCTGGAGTCGATCATCGCCGATGCGTAGGGAGCTAAGGAACGACCCGCTTGGACCCGTGGCTCGAATCTGAATAATTCGTTGGCGTCCTCGGTGGAGCCAGACTGGAACAGACGAACTGCGGCCCCACTCCGCCCGAGCGTTCCCGTCACACAAACCGCCTCGCCAGGGGTCGCCCCGGAGCGTCGGACGGGTGCACCCGTTGCTTCACACCGTCCGAGCGCCGTCGTCGCCACGGTGAATTCGTCGTGAGTGTCCATATCCCCGCCGACATATCGGCCACCGACTCGGTCACACACGTCGATTGCGCCTTGCAGGTAGGATTCGAGTTCGTCCGGGACAAACGACGGTGCGCCGTAGACGGAAACGACAGCGGTCGCAGCGGCACCCATCGCCGCGACGTCGGACAACGACGCCCCCACCGCCCGCCAGCCCGCGGTATACTTCGTCGTCCCCTGGGGAAAGTCGGTACGTTCGTGAAGCATGTCAGTCGTCAGAACCTGGCCATCGATCACGGCAGCATCGTCACCGGCTGCCGGAATCCACTCGTCGATATCTTCCAGCGCCGACCGCTCATCCATGGTCCCCATACCGAACGAGGCCACTATAACCTCACCCACCCGGAGCGAACTCGGGCAAACGGGGCCTCGACCAGGCATAAACCCAACACGGCCGACCGTCGGTTGAATGTGAATCACCTCACCTAGCCTACCGGCAGACATCCAGGTCCCCGCACCCACCACAACTGAAGTGCGTCAGCAGTGCCTGCGCACT
Organism: uncultured Halobacteriales archaeon; assembly: GCA_964552115.1. Taxonomy (GTDB): domain Archaea; phylum Halobacteriota; class Halobacteria; order Halobacteriales; family Haloarculaceae; genus CAZKGF01. Next base: position 7,713 of record CAZKGF010000064.1, on the reverse strand, counting down.
CCCCAAGTCGGCGGTAACCGACGTCCTTTTAGGCAGGGATCGGGAATTCTTCGCCAATGACGACGTTCTTCGACGCGCCCGCTGACGACCTTATCGAGGCGGTCGCCGATAAACTCGCGGAGGAATCTGCCATCGAAGCCCCCGACTGGGCTAGCGTAGCCAAAACCGGGATCGGCCGTGAACTCCCCCCGGAACAATCCGACTTCTGGGAGCGGCGATCGGCGAGCATCCTCCGGAAAGTTGCCATCGACGAACCGGTGGGCGTCGGCAGTCTCCGGACAGCATACGGTAGTGCCACGCAGGGTTCGACACGGTACCGGGTTCGACCGCGGCGAAATTCTGACGGCTCGGGGTCGATCGTTCGAACGATCCTGCAGCAACTCGAAGAGGCTGGCTATGTAGAAACAGCCGAAGGAGAGGGACGGGTCGTTACCGGAGCTGGACGCAGTCTGTTAGACGAGACCGCCGTCGAGGTCATCGAGGCGAGCGACGTAGCGGGTCTCGAACGCTACGCGTAAAATCTGATCCGTTCCCGTAATCGTTTTCGGGTCGAGTAATCAATAGTCACCCATGAGAGGCGAACCAAATGATGAGGAACTCGAGAAACTCCGGCAGGAGAAACTCGAGCAACTCAAAGAGGAAGGCGGGGGACCTGACGAGGAGGCGGTCCAGGCACAACGCGACCAACAGGAAGCCCAAAAGAAAGCGATTTTGCGCCAGCACCTCACCGACGAGGCCAGAAAGCGGTTGAATACCGTGAAGATGTCGAAGCCTGATGTCGGCGAACGTGTCGAGCAACAGCTCGTCGCCCTGGCCCAGAGTGGCCGAATCCAGGCCAAGATCGACGATAGCCGGATGAAAGAACTCCTTCGAGAATTGACCCCGGATTCGAAGAGTTTCGACATCCGACGTCGGTAAGGAATCCGGGCTCGCTGGTTCCACAGCCACCGTCCTGGCACCTCCCGAACGGGCACGGTTCTCCAGTAACGGTTCCGAAGGACACCTTCAAGCGCGGGCTGGGCCAATCCGGTGGTATGTACGAGCGGATCAAGGGTTTCCGAGATTTCTATCCGCCGGAGATGGCGGCTCGTCGGTCAGTTATAGACACGCTCGAGGCGACGGCCAAGCGATACGGCTTCCGGGAGATCGGGACGCCGGCTCTCGAACCGGTCGATTTGTATGTCGACAAAAGTGGTGACGAGATCGTCGAGGAACTGTACTCCTTCGAAGACCGTGGCGGGCGCCACGTCGCGTTAACACCAGAACTCACACCCACCGTCGCACGAATGGTCGTCGCGAAACAGCAGGCGCTGCCAAAGCCGATCAAGTGGGTCTCGACGAGGCCATTTTGGCGGTATGAAGAGCCCCAGCAGGGTCGGTTTCGGGAGTTCTACCAAACCAACGTCGACATTTTCGGGAGCAGTGACCCGACGGCGGACGCCGAGATCCTGGCCGTCGCAGCTGATGGCCTTACCGAGCTTGGGCTATCCGGTGAACAGTTCGATTTCAGAGTCTCCCACCGGGATATTCTGGGCGGGCTCCTCGAAGCGTTCGACGGCGACGTCGATATTCAGGCAGCGATTCGGGCTGTCGACAAACGCGCAAAGATCGAGCCGGACGAGTACGAGACGTTACTCGTAGAGGCGGGGCTCAGTTCCGGCCAGGTTACGGTGTTCGACGACCTGCTGGCCACGCCGGAAGACGATCTCGACACCCTGGTCGAATTCGCCGGGACTGACCGTGTCGCAACAGCCGTCGAGAATCTCCGGGCTGTGCTGGACGCTGCAGCCGATTTCGGGGTCCGGGAATACTGTACACTCTCTCTGACTACCGCTCGCGGTCTCGACTATTACACTGGAACGGTCTTCGAGTGCTTTGACGCGACGGGCTCCGTCTCCCGATCGGTCTTCGGTGGTGGCAGGTACGACGATCTGATCGAGGGATACGGCGGGCAACCGACCCCCGCCGTCGGCTTCGCACCAGGTCACGCCACACTTGGATTGCTCCTCGAACGCGCTGATGTCTGGCCATCCGAGACACTCACGACGGATTATTACGTCCTTCAGATCGGCGAAACTCGGCCGGTCGCGGCCCGGATCGCCAGAGACCTTCGTGGTCGTGGCCACGTCGTTGAATCCGACGTTGCCGGTCGGAGTTTCGGTGCCCAACTCGAGTACGCGGATAGCCTCAACGCAGAAACCGTCGTGATAGTCGGAGAACAAGATCTGGCTAACGACGAGGTAACAGTCAAAGACATGGACTCTGGAGACCAGGTTCAGGTGGATGTGGCCGAGTTCCCGGGAGACAGCCACCGGCCAACGTACGACGATTTTGCCTAGAGGTCTCACTCACTGAGTAACTGGTCGACAATATCCGCTGGTTCGAACCGTCTGAGATCGTCGTACCCCTGGCCGGTACCGAGGAACAGTATGGGCTTGCCCGTTACGTGGGCAATCGAAAGTGCCGCCCCACCCTGCGTATCGGCGTCTGCCTTCGTGAGAACAGTCCCATCAATCGCAGCTGCGTCGTCGAATTCCCTTGCTCGGTTCACCGCGTCTTGACCGGCAACCGCTTCGTCGACGAAAAGCGTCAGGTCAGGGCCGATGACCCGATCGATCTTGGAGAGTTGGTCCATGAGCCCTTCGCTGGTATGCAGTCGGCCAGCGGTATCACCGAGAACGACGTCGATGTCGTGTGCTTCGGCATACTCGACTGCATCATAGAGGACTGCTGCGGGGTCGGACCCTTGTTCGTGAGAAATAATCGGCGTATCTAAATTCGTCGCGTGTTCAGTCAGTTGCTCGTTGGCACCGGCACGGTACGTGTCGCCGTTGGCCATGACTGTCGAAAACCCATGCTCCTCGAGGTACTTGGCCAGTTTCGCAATCGAGGTGGTCTTCCCAACCCCATTGACCCCAGTGAACACGATTACAACCGGTTTTCCGGTGTCCTCGATTCGCTCTAAGAAGTCGAACTGCCCCACACTGATGACGTCGTAGACAGCTTCTCGCAGTGCGTCACGGACAAGATTCCCGGTACTCGAGAGTCGACGGCGTGTTTCTCCGACGAGATTGTCCTCCACGTTCGTGAGAATCTCCTCCGTCACTTCCAGCTCCACGTCACTACTCAATAGGGCCATTTCGAGTTGATCGAGATGATCCTGGAGATCGTCCTCGTCGATGACGGCTTTGCCCGTCGCCAAAAGTTTGGCCCGCTCGGCTACGCCACGAGAATCGTCCGTCGAATCGTCTGGTGGCGTCTCTGTCTCCACCGACTCCCCCGTGGATGACTCGACGTCTTCCGGTTTGGAGTCTTCGTCCAGGTCCGCTTCTGCTTCCACGTCACCCGTGAACCCGGTAAGCTTGTCCCGTAATCCGTCGAACATCGGCGTTACTGGTCGTCAGGCTGTGACTGCTGTTGCTGTAACTGCTGCATCTGTTGGGCCTGGGCCTGCTGGGCACGTTCTTCGAGTTCCTCGCTTTCGGTTTCTAATGCAGCCACGTCCTCGCGTAGATCTTCGATCCGGTCATCGAGCTGATCGCGTTTCGTGTCGAGCGTATCAGCAGCCCCCTCCTGATCGCGCTCGGCCGCGTAGTCGCCACCGAGTTCGACGACAATTTCGTCGATATCGGAGATTTCCGCCCGAACGTATGCGCCACCACCGAGGGGAACCTGAACGGTAGAACCCGACTCGAGTTCTTCGACGGCTTCGATTGCCTCACCAATGTCTCGCTTTTCGGCCTGTAACCCCTCTATTTCGGCCTGCAGTGCCTCCTGTTGCTCCTGGATAGCCTCGATCTGTTGGGCCAGTTCCTGGAGTTCCTGATTCCCGCCACCGCCGAGGCTCATTGTGCCACCTCTTCGACTTCGATTTGCCCTCGTCGCAGTCCGTGTCGCGACCCAAATTCCGCGAGAACGCGCTCACGGGCCACATTTTCATTCGGCGCGTCGATTTCGGTCTCGAAGGGCTGCCACCCGTCGCGGCCCTCCCAGGATCCACTCACGGTGAAGTCTGTCATGTCTCGGGCTGGGTGACCGAGTCGGATGAATCTTCCTACTGCCAGACGGGACCGCCCCCCAAGAATCAGCGTCTCGTATCCGAACAGGCGGTCCCTACTCCAGGTACCCCAGCGTCGAATCAATTCGCCCGAGTTCCGGACCACTCGTCTCCGTGCCGACGACGTACCCGTGATCGTTGGCGATGAGGCCAGCCCCCACGAATGGTCCCCCATAGTTGACGGTCCCAATATCCGCCGGGACATCTAACGCGTCCTCGATGGCGTCCAGTTCTTCGTCGGAGGAATCGGGATGGCAGAGTACCCCGTTATTCGTCGCTACGGCTGCAGTACCAACGGTTTGGACGCCCGCGAGGTCCCCTCGTGTAACCGGTACGCCGAGCGTCTCCCCGACACGGCGGATAGCTTTTCTGGAGAGATCGGGATGGACGTACGCCCCCGTGTCATTGACGAGGACGACGTTGCCGGCAGCGTTGATGCGGCCAGGAAGGGTTCCGATCGTGCCGTCGATGGCATCGTCCAACCGCTCACGCTCGCGAGGATGGAGGCGATTGCTCACTAATAGTCCAGATCGGTTCCCGACGGCAAGGGCCCCGACTGTCCCGGCCCCACCGATCGTTGTGCCAACGACTGGGACAGCCAGTTCTTCCCCCAGGGCAGTTTGTTGCTCGGCGTCGAGATCTGGCCGACACAGGACATATTCGTTCGTCGCGCGGGCGTAGACGCCAACGTACGTCGACCCGGAGAAGGCCGCGCGGAGCAACGTCACTCGGCAGTTTCGGCTTCGACCACGCCCTCGCCCTCCTCCTGAAAGCGAGCGGCCCGGACGCGGATCGAGCTTGGTGGATTCGACCGTCCGTTCTGCCAGATGGTCTCGTTAATCGAAGGGTCAAGTCGGACCGCGTCCTCCGCGACAGAGAAATGTTGGGCCAGGTGTTCGCGGATGAGCCGCATTGCAACATTCGCCTGTTTCGGCGCAGGCTTGCGAGAGAGCTCACGTAGCGGGACTGTGACCACCCGCTCCTCGAAATCTCCGGCACTCATTCGTCGGTGTCACTCCGACGCCAGTGGCGCCGTTTGGGATTTCGCATCGTATCCCGGTCAGTCTTCAAAATGACCCAGGCGGGGACGCGGCTATTTTGGCGATCCAGTTTCGCCAGCCGCTTTTTCTTCGCCTTAGATTTCTTGCTCATAGTGTCACCGTCTTTCCGGTGGCCGCATAAATGTGTGTTCCTTTGCCCGGCTCGGCCCGCACGGGCCGTCTCGCCGTCGTCCCAGATCTCAAACGAATAACAGTGGGACCATGACGAGGACCCCGACGACGAGGCCAGTAACCAACTCCGGCCGGCCCCCGTGAGTCAATGCTGCACCTTCGGCCAAGCCTTCCGGGATGAACTCGGTCGCAACGAGATAGATCATGGCACCGGCGGCAAATCCAAACCCGAATGGGAGAAACTCGCGGGCGAGCCGAACAAACGCAAAGGCAATGACGGCACCGATCGGTTGGGGAAGGCTCGAGAACACGGCCCACCAAACTTTTCTGAGATCTGAGACCCCCATCGCCTCGAGGGGGATGGAAATCGCAACTCCCTCGGGAACGTTGTGAATGGAGATGGCAACCGTCATGAAAATACCGAGTACGGGTGCGGAAAACCCCAAAATGTCGACTACTTCCGCCGTTTCGAGCCCCATTTCCGCAAAGGCGACTCCCACGGCCACCCCCTCGGGAAAGCTATGAACGGTCAGAACGCCCAAGATCAGCAAGAGTTTGCGGTAATCGGCCTCCTCGTACTGCCGAGGATTAATCTCCGCGTCAGCGATCACGTTGTGGCCAACGACGACCAAGCCAATCCCGGCTAGGAGACCCGGGATCATGAACAGACGTGTGCCGTATGCCATTCCCTCTCTCAGGAGACCGAACACCGAAGCCGCCAGCATTATTCCCGACGCAAGACCCCAAAGGACGACGTTCCACCGTTCGCTTATCTCGTCGACTAGAAAGAACGGAATGGCACCCAGGCCTGTCGCAAGGGCCGTGATAAACCCGGCAACGAAAACGAATGCAACGTTCTCGACGAAGGCCATCCTGCCGTCCGTAGACTACGAACGTCCTTATGTGTCACGGATCTGATTGTTTTGGGTGCCCTAAACCCGGCTCACTCTTCGAGCGAAAAGGACTCACGGGTTGAGTATTCGGGCCCATCTGCCGTAAGCGTACTCTCCGTCAGCCGAATTTCGGTTACCTCCAACGTGGCGACCCGTGGATCGCGTTCTTGCACTACCTGTTGGACGTGGTCCTTGTTGGCAGCGTGGTCCATCCGGGCCAACGTCACGTGGGGCGTGAAGTCGTGTTCTGCCGGCTCGAAGCCTAACTCGACGGTCCAGGCCTCGACGGCTTCGTGCAGCCGAATGAAGGAGTCCCCACCCCGTTGGACACCCAACCAAATGACGCTAATGTAGTCGAGACTCGGAAACACCCCATACCCGCCGAATTCGGCGGTAAACGGAGACACCTCGCTGTCCGCAACCGCAGCAGCGAGGGCTTCTTTTACTTCGGAGAGGTTCGATGCTTGGGTTTCCCCCAGAAACTTCAGCGTCAGATGTACTTGCTCCGGATCCACCGGTCTGAGACCGTCGACGTCTCTGAACGGTTTCTGGGCTTTCGCTACTGAGTCCTCGAGCCCATCGAGATCCACACTGACGAACAGTCGCATATTGGAACCTCGGTGACGCAGCCCTTAACCTTCCACCCCGTCTATTTCGGCTATGACCGACGATCCGGATCCCGACGACCACGAGTTCTCTGCTGGCCAGGGGTTCGACGATCCGTACGAGGGGTTCGACATCGACCCACCTGAGTTCGAGGTGGATGCCGACCAAGTCGATCCCGTCGACTCTCGGGTCGTTACCGACATGCTCGATCGCGGCCAGATTGCCGCCGATCAGGTCGACGCTGCCGAACTCGTCGATGTCGGACTCGATTATATCAGAATCGAGCGCCACGAGCAGGCCGCCGACACCTTCGAACGGGCCGCACAGTACGCAGACGACGAACGGGTCGAACAAGAAGCCTGGGTCAACAAGGGAGTTGCCCACGCCGAACTCGACGAATACGACCGGGCCATTGGCGCGTACCAGGAGGCACTCGATATCGATGACGACAGCGAACACGCAGCAACAGCCGAGACGAATCTCGCGTACGCGCTCTGGGAGTTCGGTCGGACCGAACAGGCCCTAGAGCACGCCGAACGAGCAGTAGAGATCGATCCCAGATTCGGCGAAGCGTGGTTCAATCGGGGCTATTTCCTCAACGAACGAGGACTCCACGAAGACGCACTGAACGCCTTCGACAACGCAATCCGCCTCGGGTATCGGAATGCAGATTTACTCGAAGAGAAGGCCATCGCACTGGAAGAAATGGGCGAATTCGATCGCGCCGAAGAAGTCGCCGACGAGGCCGAAGAGATACGAGAGGAGCGCGAACAAGAACTGGTCGAATGACTGCCATCGTTCTCACGGAACGGGAAACGCGCGAGGGGCGCCTGGTTGCGATCTCCGACGAGGATGTCATTGGCCAGACGTTCGAGAATGGAGACGTTAGTCTGACCGTTGAGGAAGCGTTCTACGCGGGCGAAGACGCCGAACGAGACGTAACGGTCGACCGGTTTGTCGAGTGTCTCCACAAATGTACGACGGC
>CAZKGF010000063.1:0-9401 GCA_964552115.1 uncultured Halobacteriales archaeon | reverse complement strand
CGGAGACTGTCGCTATCGACGCCGAAGAAATCGCGTCGCTGCGCGCGGTGATCAGTGACGAACTCGGGTGACTTTGTCTACGCCATGACGACCGGCAATCCGATTGTGACGAGGAGACCGACCAGAAGGACGACCGCGCCGAGACCAACCTGACCCAACGTATACGCGCTCTGCGGTGCTGTGCTTCGGCGAGGTGGGGAACGAGGCGGCGGCGTTGGATCGGTCGGATCGTACTCCGTTGGCGAGGATTCGTCGGTGTCTTCACTCATATCATCCCAATACGAGCCCCCGTACTTCGAGGTTTTGCATCGGTTCGTGTCTCGAGTCCCAGGTCGAGCCAACTATGTGGCTGCCGGGTCGCCCGGTAGCATCACTCGATCGTGTCGAAGGTGGTCGTCCCGCCATCGACGTAGAGAATCTGACCCGTCACGAAGTCCGAGGCGTCGGATCCGAGGAAGACCACCGGCCCGATGAGGTCCTCTGGATGACCCCACCGGTCGAGCGGAATGGCGCGGCGCAGTTTCTGGTATACCTCGTCATCCTCGTACAAGTGCTGCGTCAGCGGCGTCTTGATGACGGTCGGGGCGATCGCGTTGACATTGATACCAAACTTTCCCCATTCCGCCGCGAGTTGCTTTGTGAGCATGTCGATCGCCCCGTTCGAAACACAGTATGCCAGGTAATTTCGCGGATACCCGAACGAACCCCGGACCGATGAGCAGTGGATGATATTGCCATGCCCTTGATCGATCATCACGTTCCCCACCTCCCGTGAGAGCAGGAACGCACCCGTCGGTTTGATGGCCATAATCGTTTCCCAATCCTCGAGCGAGAACTCCTCGGCCGGTTGGGGCAGATTCAGTCCAGCATAATTGACCACGATGTCGATGTGGCCGAATCGATCGACGACGGTTTCGACCATCGCGGCGACCGCCGCCTCGTCGGTTATGTCCATCTGTATGGCGGCCGCATCGGAGCCAAGAGCTTCGATTTCGGTTTTGACCGCTTCCAATTCTTCGACGCTCCGGCTCGTCACGACCACGTCGGCGCCGAATTTGGCCAACCCGAGGGAGGTCGGCCGGCCAAGCCCGCCTGCACCCCCAACGACAATGGCAACTTTTCCGGTAAGGTCGAACATGTCCTCGGGCATTCTGGAGAGGTCCCACTGTTGCTCGGTCATTTTTGTGGGTAGGGCGGTTTCCCGGAGAGAGTATAACGGCTACGGTCACCAGTGCCACCCGATCGAAAGAGTCACCGGATTCACCTCACGTAATCAACGGGTTGCCTACTGAGAAGAACGCTCATCTGAATGTGGTATGTTACTATGATGTCCCTACCGTTCGCATACGTATCATGGACGCACGGTTGCGTGCACACCAGTCAGCACAGGAGGTGCGAGAACGGTAGGGGTCTTGTTTGCATACACACATTTTATTCTTTGCGTAATAGCGGACCCTTATCTTCATGGTGGCAGTACGGCCTGTGTATATTTGAAAACAGGAATAACGGCCAATGATAGACGAGGATGTTCTTACAGTTGACTGGATTCACGCTATTCTCGATCGAGTTGTCGATCACTATGGACTTCAGCACAATGGGGTTGGACGTCGAAATCCGGACCGTTTCCTGAAAGAGTTGGTTGAAGATGCACGGGAGATTGATGATCCATACCTGAAGGCAGCTCTATTCATGCGCCGACTCAAGAATCTCCACGTGTTTGAAGATGGCAACAAACGGACGGGCTGGCTGGCAGCCACGTATATTTTGGAAGAATACGGCCACGAACCACACTTGAGTGAGACCGATGCACAGACGGTCATGAAACACCTCAATCGCTATTCCGTTGAGGATATAGCTCGCTGGTTACGAGAGGGGAAAATAGACAAGGAAAAACTCCGGGAATGATAACTGCCTAAAACCAACCGGAAATTGCCGCAGATTTTATACCGTACTATACCAAACCAGAGTCTACGAGAAACAGACCATGGCAGCCGAATCTGACCCAACGCCAGCAAGCCAGAAAAGCAAGGAAGAGTTTCTGGCCCAGATTGACGATCTCATGGAGCGCGAAAAGGATGTCCTTGACGCGCTTGACGAGTAGCTACCTGTACCTGATTCATTCTCGTTAATTTGCGAACGATAACAGATACGTCGTTTGAGGAACTGCCACCAGTGCTTGGAGAAGGGGTTGAATTGATTTATATACCCCAATTTCTCTATCTGGATTATGATACGTAACCGATTAGCCGCTCGGATCTTTAAGTAAGGATATGAGAAATAATCCCGAGATTAAGACATTGTGTGTATATGGTTCTAACTAAACGTATCATTCCGTGTATCGACGTCGACCTCGACGACTCCGGAAACGCAGCAGTCTACACCGGTGTCAACTTCGAAGATCTCGCCTACACCGGCGATCCGGTCGAGATGGCCACGGAATACAACGAATCGGGCGCTGACGAATTCGTCTTTTTGGACATTACGGCGTCCGCAGAGGGACGGGAAACGATGCTCGAAACCGTCTCTGCGGTGGCCGATCAGGTATTCATCCCACTGACAGTCGGGGGTGGCATCCGGACGAAGGCCGACATCAAAGAAACGCTCCGCGCCGGCGCCGACAAGGTATCGATCAACACGGGGGCACTCGATCGGCCGGCGCTCGTCGACGAGGGGGCAGCCGCGTTCGGCAGCCAGTGTATCGTCATCTCCGTCGACGCCCGCCGCCGGTTCGACGAGGCAGGTGAACACTACGTGACAGTCGACGGGGAATCTTGCTGGTTCGAGTGTACGGTCAAGGGGGGCCGGGAAGGAACCGGCATCGACGTCGTGCGGTGGGCAACAGAGGCAGAAGAGCGTGGCGCCGGAGAACTGTTCGTGAATTCGATCGATGCCGATGGAACGAAAGACGGGTACGACATTCCGTTACTGTCGGCCGTCTGTGATGCCGTCTCGACGCCCGTCATCGCCTCGTCCGGGTGTGGCGGCCCGGAGGACGTGTATGAAGTTTTCACCGAGGCCGACGCGGACGCAGCACTGGCAGCCAGTATTTTCCACTTCGACGAGTACTCGATCCGAGAGGTCAAAGAATACCTCGACGAGCGCGACATTCCAGTCCGGCTTTGAACCGGTTCGGGACTGTCGACCGCGCTGCAACAGGTATATTCGAACCCCGCGTTTCCTGACGATCGATGGAGTGGCGTTGTGAGTGGTGTGGAAAACCCCATGCAGCCGACGATCCACCGTGTGACAACTGTGGGCACGGAACCTTCGAGCGTGCGGTCGTCCCCGCACCTGGTGGCGAGGTCGGCACGGGGGCGACGACGGTGTGGGTCTGTCCGTCGTGTGGGCGAGACCACCCGAAACACTCCCCACCCTGTAGCCGGTGTGGCAATCCGAACCTCGAGCGCCAGGAACGCGACCCCGAAGAGTACGACATCGGCGCACCGAGTTACCGCGAACTGCTCACCCCCCGGTATCTGGTCATGTTGGTCGCCGTCTTGGCTCTCGCCGGCGTGTTCGTTCTGGGCGTGACTGGCGTGGTTGACGTGCCTGGACTAACGCAAGGTGGAGTCCCCACCGTCTCGGACGTCCCCGGATCCGGGACGTCCGCCAACGGCATCGACTTGAATACCGTCGAGACCGAGCTCGTGGTCGCCATGAACGACCGCCGCGTCGCAGCAAATCATTCGACACTCACCCGGGACGACCACCTCGACGCCGTGGCAACGTTCTACACCGAGCGCCTCGTCAAAGCACGAACCACCGGTGGGTCGATTCCGGGAGACGACCGGCTTCGAGACATGATCGGTGGGTCTTGCGGATCGAATCGGGTACTCCTCTCACCGCGGATTCTCACTGGCTCGGATAGCGTCAGCGCACACTCGACTGCTGAGGCTGCCGCCTCCACGCTGGCGAGTCCGTATCCGCTGGATAACGAAGTTAGTCGGGAGCCAGCCGCCGGACTCGTCGGGCTCGCAATCCACGCGGGGTCAGAGGAGACGACGTACTTGACGAGAATCGTCTGCTAAGGGTCAGGCCGCGGACTCGAACGCGTTCCGAAACCCCTCGGATTTTTCGATTACGCGGTCGGTCCCGGTCTCCAAGGCGTCCAATGCGTCGACGTCCGATTCGGTCTTGATCGTCAGGATTGGTTCGGTTTGCCCACCGGATTGCTCGGGATTCATGTCGTACGTGGCAGCGGTTACACCGTCGGTCTCCAAGAGTGCCCCCTTCAACACGTTCATGAACGTGTGATCTTCCCCAGCGACCTCGATAGAGACCATAGTGTCCTCCTTCTCGATGACCCGAAGTTCCATGTGTCCTTGTAACTCGGCTGACGGTGGTTACTGTTACGAAGCAGTCACACCAACGCGTACGTCATCAACAACCCGAAGTATAGAATTACGACCCAACCGAGTGCCTTCAGACGAAACTTTGCGAGCTCGTCCGATTCATTCGAGCGAGCCGTCGCGACCGCCGCCTCTTCTGCAGCCGTGAGCTCCTCCGGGTGTTCGAGGCCGCGATGGAGGGCCAAGTATCGCTCGTGGCGAAAGGGCCGTTGACACCGGTCACATCGGACGGGGTCGTCGCCCTGGGGGACCTCGTATGTCGAGCGAGTCACGCGTAGACCACCGCCACTGTCGGCTGGCCCACGATCCACAGACTGAACGCGGTGTATGCGACCATGACGGCCACCAAGGGATACTGACTCCGGATGGCTTGCATGCGATCGGGAAAGCAGTCGAACGCCCGCGTGTGTGCTGCCCAGACCGCCAGCAGATGCCCGAGGAGGATTGCGCCCATCCCGACGCCGACAAACCACTCCGGAATCACAATGGTTTGGAGGGTCGCGGATGTCGAAAACGGGGTGGTCACCGCAGTGCCCAGCGCGGGGACGGTACTCACGAAGTAGGGAAGATAGTGGGCAAGATGGTAGCCCGCTGCGATGGCGAACAACGAGGGTGCAAAGTCCATAGCGATGGCTGCCGACGTACGGTAGGTATCGCCCGTCCGGCGTGCCATCCGTGCGGCCACGACGTAGACGGCGAAAAAGACGGAGAAGCCAACTACCATCCCGAGGGGGTACACCAGCCACGGCATCAGCCCGGCCCCGACAGCCGCCATCGCCACATCCCGCCACACTGGAGTTGCCACGAACCCGTCGAAAGTTGTCACCCAGAGCAGTGCAACAGCAAACGCCACCTCGGACCACCGGGTCATCGTCACCGACTGGAGGCCGCTCCCGGGCAGTCGCCCGGTTGGTCCAGAGCCGATCGGTGCAACCGCGCCGTATGCCCGGAACACCCGAGCGATCGGATCCGCCCACCGGAACCAGTCCTCGCAGCCGTACACGGTGGTTCCGAGAAGCGTCACGACGGTATACCCGGTGACGACGGCTGCAAGTGCGCGCGGATCGGCCGCTAACGGACTCGCGATTTCGATCCAGACGAGAACCAGCAGCGCCCCGACTGCAGGCCACGCCCCGAGACGCTGGGGATAGGCGCGGTCCAGACTCGGTAGGAGTGCGCCGATAGTCCGCCATGGATTAACAGCCGGCCAGGAGTTTCCGACGAGGTACGTCGAAATAGTGTATCCCGCCCACCAGCCAACCCAGACGATGAGGATGGCGGGATTGGTATCGAACCGTGGTCCAAAGAGTCCCATCCAAAGCACGACAGCCAGACCGAATACACCGAGCGTCGCCGGGACAGTAGACAGAAGCCGGCCGGGGGCCGGTAGATCGAATTCCCAGTGTTCGAGCGAGCGAAGCAACGCACGATCGGTGGCAAAACTCGCCAGCAGGAAGGAGACGCCGACTGCAGCCCCGCCGGTGGCGACGAGTAGCCAAGTTGGTACCGCCACCTGGGCCCGTGCAGATCCACCGAGCCCTCCACCGTGGGCCCCAACCTGGCCGGTGATCACGCCCAACATTTGGGTCAGAAGGGCCACGAGAGCGATAGTAATGAACCGGCGCCTGACGCCACGCATCAGTCACCGGTCGGTCGTCCGCAGACCTGTATGTTCCGACAGGCGGCTGGCGGATGTGAGAGCCTTTTTGCCCATCCATTGGTAAGCCCGAGCTATGAGTGTCGCAGACGAGTCTGAAGAAGAGAGCCACCACCTCCCTGCCGTCGAGGACTGGCCGCAGGGATTCGGCGAGGCGAGTTGGTGGCCGTTCGTCGCCGCGGTAGGCGCAGCGGGGATATACGTGGGTGCAGCCCTGTTCATCCTCGGACACGGTCCGCAAACCTTGGTTGGGCCGTTAGTCGGACCGGCCGCCGTCATAGGGGCCGTCGCGATCTTTCTCGTTGGCCTCTATGGCTGGCTCTATCACGGGTTCATCGTTTCGTTTTGGAAGCACGGCACTGGCGGACACGGGGCGGGGTCGCTCCGCCTGGGAATGTTGCTGTTTCTGGGGTCCGAGGTTGCAACTTTTGGGGCCGGATTCGTGTACTATTTTTATATTCGGTCTGGGGCGTGGGATCCGGTCCAGCTACCTCACCTCCTTTCGAGTCTTGTCCTCGTTAACACCGCGATTCTGATCCTCAGCAGCATTACGCTGCACTACGCCCACGTCGCCCTCCGGAACGACAACAGGACACGGTTCCTCCGCCTACTCGGGGTCACGCTCCTGCTCGGGCTGATCTTCGTTGGTGGGCAGTTCTACGAATACTACCAGTTCATCGGCCATGAGGGATTCACCCTCACGACCGGCGTCTTCGGGTCGGCGTTCTATGGTCTCACTGGCCTGCACGGCCTCCACGTCTCGCTTGGTGCAGTTCTCTTGGGGATCGTCTTCGTCCGGGCGCTCTACGGGCAGTACTCTGCCGAACGCCACACGTCTGTCAGCACCGTCTCGATGTACTGGCACTTTGTCGATATCGTGTGGGTATTTCTCGTCCTCGTCCTCTACGTCGGAGCCAGCGTCTGAAGCGATACACGTTTTTACGAGTCCGATGAGGCCCCAGCCGTGGACCGACTCGACGTCAGTAACGGGTTCGATATACACGAGTATCGGACTGACCTAAAATTGATCCGACAGGATCGCGACCGCATGACGCTGGCCAATCGGGGAGACCTGACGTGTCCGAGCTGTGGCGAGGTTTTCGATCGGGTGCTCGTAATCGACGCCCGCACGGCGTCGCTTCCCACGCCGGATCGGCCTCTCTGTCTCGCCCGAGCCGACGAGACGATGTTGGTCCTGACCCATTAGGTTGGCTCAACATGACTTCTATCGGCATAAATCCGAGAGAACGGCACATCACTTCACCGAAAGATACAACAGCGGGAGTTGCGATACCTTACAGACAGTTCGCAAATGGACGTTTCCGAAGACGCGTCACTCTCTGAAGCGCTGTCCGAACTCAAGTCCCAGGGCTCATCGGTGCTCGTTGCTGGAGCGGTACCGGACGATCGGCACGCCTCTCTGTCACGCCAGTTACTCGGCGACCCGAGTGAGGGGTCGCGCAGAAACGTCCTCGTCCTTACCGAGGACCGCTCGGAGGCACTCGAATCACGACTGCCTCCAGGAGTCTCGCTCGACGGCCCGAATAGACCCGAAGTAATTCGCGTCCAAACGTGTGAGCGGAGTGCCGGAGCCACCACAGCCACCGGCATTCCAGCGACGACGATGACGACCGTCGATGCCAAACGGCTGGACGAACTCGCCACAACAATTTATGACTCGATCGCCGATCTCGGTGATCCCGAGGACTTCTCGCCGGCTGAATTGCGCCTCGGACTCGATTCGCTCTCACCGCTGATCCACCTCCACGGAGAGGAGAAAGTCTTCAAAATGCTCCATCTCCTGATTCACGCCCTCCAGCGACGCCAGGCGATGGCACACTTTCACCTCCCGGTCGACAGTGAAACCAAGGCGGTTAGGCTTCTCCGGCCCCTCTTCGACGTGTTCGTCGAGCTTCGATGGACGAACAGTCATGTTCAACAACGGTGGCACATTGCTGACGGTGACGTAGTTACCGACTGGTTGGAGGTATGATGCAGACATGACACGAGAAGACACCGGTGACGCCCATCCGCCCGGGGATGCCACTATCTCGATGTCAAAGACTGTGGATGGTTCTGGGCTCCAGATGGTCGATCCCATCGAAAATCATCGATTCACGGTCGATACGGGATCGGCGGTCGATCCACGAGCCGTCGAACCGCAGGAACTTCCGGCACCGGTCGACGAAGCTCGGGTCATCGAAACGGAGTCGATCACCTACGATCGGGTGTTCGCCATCATCGTCCGGGCATGCGATTTATCGCCGATCGCTGAACTCGAACGGTTCGCCGATGCAGAGTTCGAACGCGATTCGTACATTCTCGAGTTATCGACGCCCATCAAACTGTACCTCCGATTCGATGCGGCCGTCCACGTCCGGACGACAGCGACACGAACGGAACTGGTCTTCGACGAACCAACGGAAGTGATCCTCGGGGCACGTTCGCGCCATCAACATCCTGCAGGGACTATCACGACTCCGTCGGATCCCGAACACGTCTTCGACGCGGTTAGTCTGCTATCGTCCGCGCTCAAGACGACAAGTCCGGAGCGATCGTATCCGACGCTCCGTGGACATCCGCCACTGCTGGAGCTAGGCGATGAGTTCAGTGCACCGGCCGGTATTTCACCGCCAGATACTGGCGTCACGATCGAATTACCACCGAAATTGGAGACGGTACTGCCCGTCGCCCCGCTGGCCTACTACCTTGCCGCTGACGTCAAGCCGGGGACAGCACCCAGATTGGTAACCGACGACGGGTACAGCTACAGTTTGGACGGCCACGCCGGATTCGAGGAGACGGTCGCGTCAGTACTCAAACGAATCTTCGTGCTCGACTGCGTCACTCGCACAGAGGGGTTCTATCAGGTCGACCTCGACGAACGCATGGCGATCGAAGATCGCGTGGACCTGGATTTCGAGTCCCTTTACGATGCGTCGATGTCTCGCCGGCTCCAACAGTATCTGGACGTTCC
This sequence comes from uncultured Halobacteriales archaeon, assembly GCA_964552115.1. GTDB lineage: Archaea > Halobacteriota > Halobacteria > Halobacteriales > Haloarculaceae > CAZKGF01. Next base: position 418 of record CAZKGF010000063.1, on the reverse strand, counting down.
CCCGGAGTTGATTCAATCGGAAATTCCCGAGTGGAAGCTGTCGACACAGGTGACGCCCACTCCCGATACGGTCGAATTCCTCCCGTTCCTCGTGAACGAATTATCGATCGTTCGCACCCAACCCACGGCCTCCCCGACCTCCTCGCTGCAACAGGCCACGGCCATTGCGGAGTTTACCCGATCGGACTTTACGCGTAGCGCAGCTGGAGAGCCCGAAAGCGACCCACTCGCTGTCGTCGAACCGGAACCGACGGATGGCCTGAGCCAGGCGTGGGTTGGGGAGGGAGTCCCGGCAGGCAGTTCGAAGTTATCGTTGCCGGCGTATCACAACAAATTGGATCGTGAACCCACGGAGGGAGACATTTCGATCGCCGTGGTGACGAATGACGAGGCGATGGCCGGAGAGCAGGCCGATGTC
>CAZKGF010000062.1:0-9465 GCA_964552115.1 uncultured Halobacteriales archaeon | reverse complement strand
CCAGTGAGAATTGCCGTCGTCACGCCCGTTGCACGGAGGTCGGTGAGGAGGGCCCCCGCGCCCGGACGGAGAGCCACCGACGCAAATGCCGCTGCTTGCTCCTGGGGCCCCAATCCCTTGAGTAACGCGGCTCGTTTGCGTAAGCTCTCTGCGTAGCCAATCTCGTCGTTCATCGCGGCACGTGTTATCTCACGCATGCGGTCGTCCACACCCTGCTGTTCCCCGAGAAGAATCGTCATTTCGGAATCCGAGAGCGTTCCGTCGAAATCGAAGGCCACGAGCACCATCGTGGGTGGGGCTTCGGCCCGGACCCAATCAAATGGTGCGTTTCGAAGGCTCCGATAGGCTGATTCGCGCCCCGTGCCTATCTCGGGTATGAAGATCACCGTCGACGACGACCGACCTGCGCTCGTACCGGTGGTTCTCGCCGGTGTCGTGGCCGTTGCGGGAATGCTACTCGCCCAGGCAGGCTTGGACGTGGCGGGGGTAGGCAGCGGTGGATTGACGAGTGCGGTCGCCGTGGGGATCGGCGTGTTTATTGGCCTCTCGGCGCGGGCTCCGATCGAATCACTACTGGGGGCCGATACTGAGCCCGATGAGTAACCCCACCGCCATCATCACGGTGGTCGTGGATCAGGCGGGTCCCCATCGTATGCCTCTAGTCCCGAAAAGAAATTTAGCAGCCCGAAGCGCAACTTGGCTGGGTCGACATCGACCATCTCGGCACGCTCGGAAGGTGGGAACGCACCCCTGACGCCGTACTCGGGCATTTCGACGGATGCGCGTTCGGTGTATCGGGCATCCAGCAATACGCGAGCCCCGAAGTCCGTCGGTGATCGGACGATTCGGCCGAGGGCTTGTCTGGTCTTCCTAACTGTTGGGACTTCGACGGCGTAGTGCCAGCCGGCTGAATTTGCAGCCGCATCGTCAGCGAGTGAAAATGCAGTTTCGTACGCGGACTGAACAGCCTCCATCCGTCCATCGAGGTGGGGATATGGAACGCCCACGACGACGACAGAGCGGGCGTCGTCGCCATCGTAACTCACGCCCTCACCCAGTGTCCCCCAGAGAGAAGTAAACAACGCACCACTGTCGTCCCGCACGAACTGCTCCCGAAGTTGGGTGGCCCCTTGACCGGGTTCGTCCAAGTAGCGCGTTCCTTCGGAAACGAGTCCGTGGTATCTCGCCGCCTCCGCGTAACTGGGACAGAAGACCAACGTGTTCCCGGGCGTGACGTGAATCACGTCTTCGAGAACAGATGTCACCGTCTCGATCACACCGGTGTCGTCCCGACGGCTTGCGAAAAGCGCTGGCCCATCGACAGCGTAAGTCCGGCGCCGTTCAGGCGGGAACTGTGGACCGTATGTGAGTGTCTCAGGATCGTCGATACCCAGTACATCGGACGTCACGTCGAAGGGCCGGAGCGTCGCACTCATTAGCACGGCCGCATGCAGGGAATCGAACAAGCCGGCCGTCACACGTTTTGGGAGACACGTGTACAACTCAGCCCGTGCGGCCGACGCCGGTTGACTCTCGGTCCGTTGACGAACACTCACGACCGGGTAGGTGTCGAACCGCGGTGCTTCGTCCAACCATCGCTCTACGAACGCGGCGGTCTGTTCGAGAGGACACTCATTGCGCGTCTCTGTCTCGCCACGGCGGTATGCCTTCGCGTACTTCTCGTCGAGATCTTCTCCGAGATCGAGTGCGGTTTCGATATCTGCGCGGAGATCGATCCCGTTGTAGGCTTCGAGGAGTTTCATCGTCAACTCGTCTCGGCGATCCTCGTTTTCGATCGAGTGGTCCTGCCACTCTCCACCGGCTGTGTCAGTTTCGGTGACGTCACTGTTGTCTCGGACAGTACGGAGTGCCTCGAGAAATGCCTCGACGATGCGTGACGCAGCCTCACTCCGGGGATCGGCACAATCTTGGGCCTCAGTGACGGCTCTCGATACCGTTCGCTCGGCTATGGAGTGGTGGGCATGATCACGCGCAGCGTCCGCGACGTTATGGGCTTCGTCGAACACAGCGATGACCTCATCGAGAGACCGGCCGAGCCACCGGAAGAATTGATCCCGAACGAACGGGTCGAGGAGGTGGTGATAATTACAGATAACCAAATCGACGTCAGCCAACCCGTCTTTGAGGAGCTCGTAGCCACAGAGTTGGCGATCGTCAGCATAGTCGTAGATCGCCTCAGGCGTGCGGACGTCGGCGGCCAACCAGTTATAAAATTCATCGGTGTTCGAGGTGAGGTTTTGATAATAATGGTCACAGGTAGCCGATTCGGCGAGTTCCTCGACGGTTTCCGTTGCTGCTTCGAGTTCGGCCATCACCTCTCCACGTGCCATGGTTGCTTCCTTGTCACCGTCTTGGCCCTTGTCCAATAACTCGCGTTGCCGTGATTCGAGGGCTGTAACTGCTCGCTCTGCGTCGACGAGTTCGTGCGTGGTATCGCGGAGCGTCTGGCATTCTTCGTAGCCCACGTCGATGTGACACATCGAGTCTTTGCCCTGCACAACGATGGCGCTAATCGGTTCGCCAGCCACGATGGCCGAGGCCTCCTCGACGAATTGGTACATCTGCTGGTGAACGTTCGTGGTGATGACGACCGTCTTGTCAGTCGACCGGGCGTGTGCGAGCGCCGGGGCGAGTGCAGCGATCGTTTTGCCGGTCCCACAGGCTCCCTCAAAGAGGATATCAGACCCGGAGTCCAGCGCCGCATCGATCTCTCCCATTGCCTCGCGTTGGTGGTCGTACGGCGATTCGTAGGGCACGTATTGGAGGTACCCTGGCGACTTGGACACGCCATCGCTACGACCGCTATGATGAAAAGGATTCGTCGCCCGTGGGTACCGAAAGTAAAACGACGAGTTTGGCCAACTGAACTGATCGGGCTACGGAGAGTCGGCACGCTTAATTGAGGCCTGTTCCTTCCCCGAGAAGATACATGAGCTCCCTCGACAGTTTTTTCGATCCCGAGAGCATTGCCGTCGTTGGCGCATCCAACGATCCCGACAAACTCGGGTATACACTCGTTCGTAATCTGCACAGTTCGTACGACGGGCCGATCTATCCAGTGAATCCGAATGCGGAGGAGATCCACGGCCAGGAATGTTACGAATCGATTACTACTGTACCTGGTGATGTCGAACTTGCAATCTTGGTAGTTCCCGCCGGCATTGCAACGGCCGTCGTCGATGAATGTGCGGACGCTGGCGTCGATGCAGTCCTCATCGGATCCGGCGGCTTTGCCGACGCGGGCGAAGAAGGCGAGGATCTACAAGCACAGGTCGTCGAGCGCGCCCACGAGGCGAATATGCGGGTCTGGGGCCCCCAGGGCGCCGGTATTATCACGAGCGACCCGTCGTTGTCGACAGCCTATCTTATGGAGACTGCCGGCCACATTCCGGAGTCGGGTAATGTCTCGATAATCTCCCAGAGTGGTATCCTCGTCGGCGCGATGTATCTACAAATGGTCACCGAGGAGGCCCTCCCTGTGGGTAACGCAGTCGCGATTGGGAACCGAGCCGACGTGGAGGAAGCTGAACTGGTCGAATACTACGGATCGGACGAAACCACCGACGTCATCGGGATGTACCTCGAGTCCATCAAGGAAGGTCGCCACTTCCGTGACGCACTCGATCAAGCAGCACAGGAGTCGCCGGTTGTGGTCCTAAAGGGTGGTCGAAGCGATGCATCTGCAGCAGCCGCTGCCAGTCATACCGGGTCGATTGCCGGAGACGATCGGATTGCGGATGCGGTATTCGAACAACACGGCGCCACCCGTGTCGACGACTATATGGAACTCCTCGATTACTGCAAAGGATTTTCGAACTGGCCGGCGGGTATGCCCGGTGATAACGTCGCTGTTTTGACGATGACCGGTGGTGGCGGCGTCATTGCCGCCGATTTAATGAGCGATCACGGACTGGAGATGGCTGACCTTCAACCCGAAACGATTGCCGAACTCGAAGCGATCTTCCCGGACTGGTTCCAGCCAGAAAATCCTGTGGACATTTGGGCCACTATTCTCGAACAGGGCATCGATCGCACGATGTGTCACTGTTTGGAGGCACTTTTGTCCGATGATGGGGTCGACGGTATCCTCCTGCAGCCCGAGGCGTTTGCTTTCTTCGAAGACTTCGACTTCGACGCGTTCCTGGATATTGCCGCCGAATACGATACCCCGATCGTCTCCTGGATGATGGGAGAGGCAGACCACATGCCGTACTGGATAGACAATTTGGAGGAAGGGGGAATTCCTGTCTACCGAGACCTCCAAACTGCGGTTGGATTCATGGCGGCGGCGAGGGATTACGCCGACTGGCGTGAGCGGCGGGAAACTGCACAACCAAAGACGCCGGCCAGTGGGCGGCCAACCCCGGCAGCCATTACTGATGCTCGGGCGGCCGACAGACGAACGCTCACCGAAGCCGAAGCAAAACGGGTTCTCGAGGCATGGGACATCCCAACCACCGAGGAACGGGTGGTCACGTCAGCCGATGCGGCGGTGCAAGCGGCTAATGAGATCGGCTATCCGGTCGCACTGAAGGTATCGTCAGCCGACATCACTCACAAGTCCGATATCGGCGCGATCGAACTCGATATTCACACGCCAGATGCCGTTCGGACTGCCTACGATTCGATTCGGTCGGCAACAGCGGAGCACGCACCTGATGCGACCATCGATGGCGTCTTGGTCCAACAGATGGTCCAGGATGGAACCGAAGTGATCGTCGGCGTTAACAACGACCCAACGTTCGGGCCGACGATTCTCTTTGGCCTCGGAGGGGTGTTCGTCGAGGTACTCGAAGATGTTGCACTCCGACAGGCCCCGCTCTCCGAGGCCGATGCGCGAGCGATGATCTCCGACATCGATGGGGCCCCGGTACTCAGGGGAGCTCGTGGCGGGCCGCCGGCGGACATCGACGCACTTGTCGAGGTCCTTCAGTCGACGTCATCGATGGCCATGGCACTGGAGGACGACATCGCCGAACTCGACATCAATCCGTTGATGGTCTTTCCTGACGGTGAGGGAGTCTGCGCTGCCGATGCGTTACTTCGGTTGACCGACCATTAGGTCGCGCCTTGGGCTTCCGTTTCGTTCTCTACCTCGACGTAGGTGGTGGCAATATCCGGTTCAGTTTGTGAAAGCTTGCGTTCGATCTCGTCGATCACTCCTTCTATTTCGGTCGTACTCATTCCCGTCGTAAACGCGACATCTGTCGTTACGAGGATCCGCTGTGGGCCGAAGTAAATCGCCCGGAAGTCTACGACTGACTCGACTCCCTCGACAGCGGCCACGACGTTGCGGAGTGACCGGACTTGATCACGGGGGAGACTTTCCCCTAGGAGGAGTCGTTTGTTCTCCCAGGCAAGCCCGAGCGCGAAGGCCATCAATAGGATGCCGATCAACAACGCAGCGATTGCGTCGTACAGGGGGTCACCGGTCGCCTCGCTCAGCCAGACGCCGACGAGTGCGAGTCCAGCGCCAGCCATTGCAATCGTGTCCTCAGTGAGGGCCGTTAGCGTGGTCACGTGGCTGGTTTTTCGAAAGGCTTCCCGGTAGCCACTCCAGTCGTGGGCTTCGATTTGCCGTTTCATCGCCGCCCGGGCCTTCATGAGCGCCCACGCCTCGAAGACGATGGCCCCGATGAGGACTGCGTAGTTGACGTAGACTGGTGGAAACGTTTGGCCGAACAGGTGCACGTCGTGGGCACCAGCGTGGGCTTGACCGCTTCCGAGGGCGGCTTGGATTTTGCTAACACCGTGTGTGGTCGATTCCCAACCCGCGATGCCGAACAGAAGCACCGAGACGAGGAAGCTATAGAAAAACTGTGCCTTCCCGTAGCCATGTGGGTGGGTTCGATCCGGCTCTCTGGCGCCATATCTCAGGCCGATGAGGAGGAAGACTTGATTGCCGGTATCGGAGATCGAGTGATAGGTCTCCGAGAGCATGGCCGCCGACCCAGTGAGCAAAAAACCGACGAATTTCAGTATCGCGATAGCCCCGTTGGCAATCAACGCCGCAAGAACGACGCCTTTGGTCTCCGCCATCAGCAAAGGCCTCGCCGTGTGGGACTAAGTAGGTCGGGGATATTCGGCGCCGACCCCGGCCGGTAGGGGTTGAGTGAGACAATGGGGTGGAGGGCCGAAGCGGGTCGGCGCACTGTCGACTATCGATCGGTTCAATCAAGAACCCGCGGAAAACTCAAACGGCCATTTAACTCACTCGGCGACCGACAACGAGGACGAAGGCAACGACAGCGAGCACGAAAAACCCGCCAGCGAAAAAGACCATGCCTGGGGGTAGGCCACCACCTGCTCCCTCAACCGTTGTGCGGGTCATTTCCGCCAGTTCCTCGGTCCCGGGAGGCGTCTGGGTTGGCGCTTGGGTTTCTGTTGCCATCGGTGTTCCATCGGGTGTTGGCGTGACACCTCCAGCTCCGCCATCGCCCGGAACCGCAGAGTCGGCCCCGCCACCACCGTCACCATCGTATTCCTGAGTCTGCGTTGGCGTTATATCGGCCCCACCGCCGCCCGCACCGCCGTCGCCACCGGCTTGGAATCCACCGGTGTCCAAAAATCCGCCTCGCCCGAACAAGGCCTGTACGCCCACACTGGCCAAGCCCAGTAATCCAAGCGCGCCGAGCAACCGCGAGAGTGCCTGGCGAAGCGTCGAACTCCGCCTTTCGTCGCCAGCAAAGATAACCAAGGGACGATCAGCGGGCGCGTACACGTCCATCTCCCGTCCTTTGGCGGAGTACGCCGTATCAACGACCTCAACCGCTCCTGCGGAGTGAAGTTTGTCCAAGTGATACTGGACATTCTGTAGGGAGGTGTCGACTTTATCTGCGACCACGGACGGGGGCGCAGGATCGTCGTGGAGGACTGCAAGAACCTGTCGTGCGGTGCCGGAGGAAAGTGCCGAAAGCACCTCGTCAGCGGCCTCACTATCAACACCGATTACCCGGGGATCGACACCCTCGTCGGGATCTACATCGGGTCTGGAGGGCAACAGCGACATCGAAACTGGCTATGAAACCGGCTCGCAAGAGTGTTTGGCCGTTCGAAACCGATTTGGGCTCACCGGAGTAACCATACCTATGGCACAGATAGACCCGATACTCATCGGGCTGCTCGTGCTGCTGTTGGCATTCGTATTTTTCATCTATTTGTTCCTCCGACGGACTGTGACTGGCTTTCGGGAAGGAATGGAACACGGAAAGCGGGACTAGAGCAGGGAATCGATGCGTTCGATTGCAGTTGCAATCGCATCGTCGGTTAGATCACGGTGTGTGACGAATCTGAGCCGATATTCACCGAAGCGAACGCACCGGACGCCGCCCGATTCAAAGGTTTGGACGAGATCGGCAGCCGGTTGATCGGTATCGACGAGGACGATGTTCGTTTCCGGCTCGTGTGCAGAGAGGCCGTCGAACTCGTTCAATCCGGCTGCGAGGGTCTGCGCTCGTTCGTGGTCAGCCTGGAGACCGTCTCGGTTACCCAATGCCTCTAATCCTGGACCGGCCACCATGCCTGCCTGGCGCCACCCGCCGCCGAAGAGCTTCCTGATCCGACGGGCGGACTCGATAAACGGGACTGACCCGGCAAGGAGGGAGCCGATGGGCGCGCCCAGCCCTTTGGAGAGTGCGCACATGACCGAGTCGACGGAAGCAGTGAACCGAGCGACCGGGATATCGTGTGCCACTGCTGCGTTCCAGAGGCGGGCACCGTCGAGATGGACGGGCACATTGGCTGCGTGTGCTGCTGTTGTCGCTGCTTCGATCGCCGAGGGGGCGATTGCGGTTCCACCGGCGGCGTTGTGCGTGTTTTCGAGGGAAACTAAGCCCGTTCCGGGTCGGTGATCATCGCCAGTTGCGATGTGTTGCTCGATCAGTGTTGGTTCGAGCACACCCCGATCAGTGCCCGCTACTGGTCGTGTTTGGAGGCCCGAGTGCTGGGCCAGCCCACCGAGTTCCCACCGATAGATGTGACTGTTTTGTTCACAGACGATCTCCTGACCCCGCTCGGTATGGACTCGGGCAGCAATTTGATTGGCCATCGTTCCCGTTGGGACGAAGAGTGCAGCCTCGCATTCCAAGATCTCGCCAGCCCGTGTTTCTAGTTCGTTGACCGTTGGATCCTCTCCGTAGACGTCGTCGCCCACAGTGGCCGTCGCGGCGGCCTCCCGCATCGCCTCGTCGGGCGCAGTCACGGTGTCACTCCGGAGGTCGATCATCGTATTCGATTCGTAGGCCTGGGTGAAAAACGTCCACCAGGGAGCGACAGACGTCGGTGTACTCGACCGACCTAACCCGGCGATACAGGGATTAATCAAGCGGGAAATCACAATGGGTTTTGCCGGACCGCTCGAAGACAGGGCATGGACCCCCGCGTTCGCGAACACGCCGAAATCATAGCGAATCACTCCGTTGATCTGCAGCCAGACGACGACGTCGTGATCGTCGCGCCTCCCGTTGCCGATGATCTCGTCACGGCCCTGCACGAGATTATTGGCGATCGCGGGGCGAATCCCCTCCAACTGACCAGTGACAGTCGCGCCCAACGCGCGTACCTCCGATCGAGCGATCGGGACGCCCTCGACACACCCGATCACGAACTCGCTCTCGTCGAAGCGATGGATGTCTATATCGCGATTCGTGGACACACGAACGTCACGGAAACGAGTGACGTGGATCCAAAGACGCAGGCTGCGGCGAGCCGGGCCAAACAGCCTATCTTGGGAGAGCGCCTCTCCAAACGGTGGTGTGGGACCCAGTATCCCGCCCCCGCTGACGCTCAACTGGCAGAGATGAGCACCGAGGCATACGAGAATTTTGTCTGGGACGCCGTGAACAAAGATTGGGACGCCGTTCGTACACACCAGTCACAACTCGTCGATATCGTTGAGCCGGGTGACGAGATCCATATCGTTTCCGGCGAGTCTACCGATATCCGGATGCAGACCGGGGACAACCCCTGCCTGAACGATTATGGGGAAAAGAACCTCCCAGGTGGCGAAGTCTTTACGGCCCCGATCCCGGATACCGTCGAAGGTGAGGTTCTCTTTGACAAGCCGTTGTATCATCAAGGTCGCGAAGTGACTGAGGCCACGCTCACGTTTGAGGATGGCGAGGTTGTCGAACACGCAGCGGCGAAGAACCAAGACGTGCTTACGGAGGTCCTCAACACCGACGACGGAGCCCGACGGTTGGGCGAATTGGGCATCGGCATGAACCGCGACATCGATCGGTTCACGTACAACATGCTATTCGACGAGAAAATGGGCGATACGGTACACATGGCCTTGGGTCGAGCCTATGGGGATACCGTCGCCGAAGGGGCCGAGCGAAACGAGTCGGCCGTCCATGTCGACATGATCGTGGACATGAGCGATGACAGTTTCATCGAAGTCGATGGCGAGCGCATCCAGGAGGACGGGACGTTCGTCTTTGAGGA
>CAZKGF010000061.1:2232-9717 GCA_964552115.1 uncultured Halobacteriales archaeon | reverse complement strand
CTGTTACAACAAGTGCTGGTTTCAAAGGCGAACAAAGCGGCCAAAGACCGGCAATTTCTGATGCAGACGATATCTCGGGAGTGGGAGTCTCTACGAGAGGCCGAGGAGCCGTGTACTGAAATCCAAGAAGCCCTCTCGAAGTTCCATCCAGATAAGCTGAAGGCGGCCGATTACAGCACCTTAACGGATCGGTGGGAGGAACTCGACGAACTCGAGTGTCGCTGTTCAAAAGTGACCGCTATTCGTCAGGAATATATTAGGAAAGAGCCGCTTGATGGGACCGGTCCGGGAGACAAACCATCATTATTTGAATATCTCTACCAAACATTGGAGGTGAACTATCCAGTCCTTGCAACAGGAGTGAAACTCCAAGAACAGATTCAGATCTCGAGACGGACACTCGCAAAGGTAGCTTCTACCCAGCCTTAACGTCGCCTCATTTTAACATCATAAACCAACGACAATTCGAAAATAATGATCAGTCCTTATACGGACTCAGTCCGGGTCCGTTACGCCACGTGACAATTTCGAACTACAGGACAGCGGCGGTTTTTTCGATCTCCTTTATGCCAGGAGCACCGGTCCTGTGAGAGAGTTCGTCACGTCACGTGACGCGGGTCCGCGCCCTCCGTTGATTGGCGATAATCTCACTGTGTACAGGGTCAATGGTCAGTTAGGCATCGCGACACTACCACCAATCCTAACAAGGGAGTTCCTGACAGAGTTCCATAAGAAAGATCAGAGGCATAGCTGAAACCTGTCCAATTCGTCACAACGCGTCCTTAAGCGACGTGATGGAAATTACCAACAGTTTCTAAACAGTTGACAATCATGCCAGTGGTGCAGTTAATGTCTAGAGTGTCAGTTGAGTCATTACGACGAGTCGACAGGATGGTAACAGGCGACCCGTCGGTTACGCTCCTCGCCATTCTCCGCCGGTGTGTCCCCGACAATCTCACCGGCGAGCGTTCGGACTTCGAGGTCGGGTTCCGAAGTACGACATTCTTCTGTGGCGTATTTACATCGTGGGTGATACCGACAGCCATCCGGTAAATTCCGGGCCTCGGGAACGTCGCCGTCACTGTCCCCCCGAGTTCGTGTCATATCCGGATCCGGGTTCGGGACTGACTCGATTAACGACTCCGTGTAAGGATGGGTGGGGTTTTGGATAACCGCGTTAGTGGGTCCAATTTCTACCGCGTTTCCGAGATACATGATCATAGTTCGGTCGGTGAGAAAATTGATCGTCGAGAGGTCATGAGAAATGTAGAGTAAGGTCAAGTCTCGCTGGCGTTGGAGCTCCTTGAAGAGCTTGAGAATTCCAGTCCTAATGCTGACGTCAAGCATCGACACCGGTTCATCGGCGACCAGGAAGTCCGGATCGAGGACGATCGCTCTGGCAATCAGCGCCCGTTGTCGCTCCCCACCAGAGAGCTCCTGTGGGATCTTCCCGAGATATTCATCAGCCGGTTCGAGGCCGGCGTCCTCAACCGCTTTGATCGTCCGGGCGTCACGTTCTTCCCGATTACCAATTCCGTGAATCTTGAGGGGTTCGCCGACCAACCGCGCCACTGAGAATCGGGGATTCATTGATTCGTAAGGGTCCTGGAAGATGATTTGACACCGTCTCCGGAACTCTTTCATCTCGCCGCGGCCTATCGAGGTCACCTCCTCGCCATCCAACCGAATCGACCCTTCTGTCGGCTTTTGAAGGGCCGTAAGTAGTTCCCCGAGAGTGGATTTGCCACAGCCACTCTGGCCGGCGAGTCCCAAAATCTCGCCACGCTGGATGTCGAAGCTCAGATCATCGACCGCATTGATGTACTCATCGGCGCCGAACAGCCCCCGGAGAAATCCGCTCCTCCCTGCCTCGAACTGCTTGGTCAGGTCGCGTACTTCCACCAGATTCTCGGTCCGGTCACTCATCTGGACCACTCCATCGAGCTGCGTTTCGTCCCTGTTCCCGAAACGTTTGAGCTTCCTCAGGATAATGACATTTCGTGCGATGGCCATCGCGGACATTTAGCATCGGGGGTTCCGCCTCATCACACTCCTCCGTTGCGAACGGGCACCGACTCGCAAACCGACACCCGGTTGGTGGCGGCGTCAAGGAAGGAGGTGAGCCGGGAATGCTGATTAAATCGTCCATCCGTGGATTATCGGCGAGGGTAGGGAATGCGTTGCGTAGCCCGATTGTATAGGGGTTTTGGGATTCCTTCAATACCTCTCGTGTCGAGCCCGCCTCCATGATCCAACCGCCATACATTACCGCAATGTCGTCCGCCATTTCGGCGACGACGCTAATGTCGTGGGTCACGGTGATGATGCTGCACCCGAGATCGGCTTGGATGTCTTGGAGCAAGTCGATAATCGCGTCCTGAACTTTGACGTCGAGTCCGGTCGTCGGTTCGTCGGCTATAATAAGTGACGGTTCGAGTGCTAGCGCGAGCGCAATGACGACCCGCTGACGCTGCCCTCCCGACAGTTGGTGTGGGTAATTGTCGAGAGAGCCTTCATCGAGGTCGACCCGTTCGAAGAGGTGTGCAGCCCGTTCGCGGGCCTCCGCTTTCGAGCGATTGGTGTGATGGCATATGACCTCGACGATCTGTGAGCCGACGCGGTAGACCGGATCCAGCGCGGCCATGGCGTTCTGGGGAACGTAGGAAATCTGTTGCCAACGGATCCGCTCATTCAATTCCGCATCCGTCAGGCCCGTGAGGTCCTCGCCATCGAAGTGGATCTCTCCACTGGTGATGCGACCGTTGTCGTCAAGGAGTCCGAGGATTGCCTTGATGACAGTCGTCTTGCCGCTCCCGCTCTCTCCAACCAGCCCTAGCGTCGTCGCCGGAGCGAGATCGAGATCAACATCCTCGACGGCGACGAGGGGCGTCTCGTCCAGTGCGTATTCAATGCGGAGATCGGAGATTTTGAGTTGTGTCATCTATCTACCTGCGCCCCACGGAGGGGTGCGTGATGTCTTCGATTCCACGTGAGATGTAGAAGAACGACAGCACGACGGCCGTAATGGCGACGCCGGGGGGGATCACCCACCACCAAGCGTAGATCGCTCCTGAAGAGAACGTCAGCTGGAGCATCGAGCCCCAGCTGATCATTTCCGAGGCTCCGAGCCCGAGGAACGAAATTCCTGCCTCGATGATGATTGCTGAACCGATCGTGAACGTCCCTTCGATGAGGATTATCGGAACAAGGTTAGGTAGGATGTGGACGGCCATAATACGGAAGTCCGACGCACCGGCGGCTCTGGCGGTTTTGATGAACGGCTGATTACTCACCGAGAGGGTCTCCGCACGGATGATACGCGCCATCGATCGCCACAGCACGGTCATCATCGCGATAATGACGATCCAGACCGACGACCCCATGAACAGGGCCACTACCAGGATCAGCGGAATCGCGGGAATGCCGTAGAGGATGTCGACGAACCGCATGACGATCAGATCGAGGGTTCCCCCGTAGTACCCGGAGATGAGACCCACGGTCGTCCCGAGGACCATGACGGAAATGCCTGACAGGAAACCGATTAACAGAGACACTCGACTCCCGTATATCCACTGGCTGAAGACGTCCCGTGCGAGGTGGTTAGTGCCGAAGAGGTGTTTTGGACTCGGCTCCTGAAGGATTGCCGCAGACCCGTCACTGGTCTCTTGGACGGCAAATGGGGGGTACGGAGCAAGCACGGGCGCAAATACCGCCATAACGATAGCCGCGAAGATGATCAGGGTTCCCAGGACTGCGAGGCGGTTCTCTGCGAACGTTCGGAACGCTCGGCCGAACTGCTCGATATATAGTTGTAGCGTGATCTGTTGGCTACGTGTCAGAGTGAGACGGGGTCCCAGGAGGTCGGAAATGCTCATACGTCGACACCCTCCTCTGCGACTCTCGGGTCGATATAGGCCGAGAGAACGTCGATAACGAAGTTGAGGAAGATGATCATGAACGCGATGAAGAAAAACGCGCCCTGGGCGAGGGGGTAATCTCGCTGCAAGACGGCATCCCACAGTGCCCGCCCGATTCCGGGCCACGTGAAGACCGTTTCGAGCACGACCGAACCCCCAAACGCGAAGCCGAGCGCGAGCGCCGCGTAATGGAGGACCGGTAACAGGGAATTTCGGGCGGCGTGTTTGATCCGGATGTCTCGTTCGGAGAGCCCTTCAGCCCGCTTCAGTTCGATGAACTCGGAGTTGAGCACTTCGAGCATGTTGTTCCGCATGTAGAGGACCGGCTGACTGATGCGAGCTAGGAAGTACACCGTGAAGGGAAGAATCGCGTGGACAAGGAACTCCAAGGAGAAGAAGCGATCAATCAGTCCCTCCCCCGAATACGTCGGCGAGTGCATTCCGCTCGAAGGCAGCCACTCGAGGTAGAATGAAAAGATCATGAGGCTGATAAGGCCGGTCCAGAACAGCGGCGCCGCCCATGTAACCAGGACGAGGCCGGTCCCGTACCTGTCAGCACGACCGCCCCGGTTCCAGGACATGAACGCCCCAATGAACGGCCCGATAGCGAAGGCCAGTACCAGGGCCGTGATGGTTATCGAAATCGTGTTCAGTGCCTTGTCCAACAACAACGGCATCACCGGGTCATTGGTCACAAACGACCGGCCGAAACTCCCCTCGAGGATGATGTTCTCGAGATATCGGATGTACTGGATATAGAGGGGTTGATTGAGGCCGTAGGCGGCTGCGAGTTCCTGGCGCTGCTGTTCGCTCACCCCGGGTGGCAAGATGACGGAACTCACGTCACCGGGCAGCGTTCGAAACAGGATAAACAGAATCGTCAGGATCGCCCAGAGCGAGAGCACCATCAAGGCCAACCGCTTGAGTAAGAACCGATGTCTCTGCTTCATATTGTACGCCCCATCAAGGCCAACCGCTTGAGTAAGAATCTATGCCTCTGTTTCATGTTGCACTAACGAGCGTCACGAGATTGGCGCCTGCTATAAAACATTCCGACCATGGAGTTACCGATTATGGTGTCGGAACGTCACCAGGGCTGATGTACTTCGAGCGAGGCGTCCAGTCGACGGGCTTCATAAGTCTCCCACTCTCGTTGTAGCGCAGGCCGGACTCCACGAGGAGGTCCCGCGCTTTCTCGAGATTGGACTCGAAGGTCGTGACGCCATCGTAGTAGTACTTCTCGTTGGCCGGCGCGACGAAGTTGGTCGCCTCGGTGGCGTAGCCGCCGTAGACGAGTTCGATCACGCGTTGGTCGTTGATCGCGTGGGCCAACGCCTGGCGAACGTAAACGTCGTTGAACGGTTCGTTCACGGGCCCGAAGCGATACTCGGGATCCTCACTGTTGTTGATTCGGCCGACCCAAAGCCCGCGGACCCCGACGTTGCCGTTGGCCGTCGCCTTGATATTCGGCGACTCCTTCGCACGATTGTAGTTCTGTGAGTTAAGCATTTGTCCGATCGTCGAAATGTCCCTCGAGACATCGCTCACCAGCGTTGAGTTATTGCCATACTCTCGATAGATGATCTGGTCGAACGGATAGCGGTCCGCGTGGTAGTAGTCGTCGAATTTCTCGAGCACGACGCGGTCGCCCGGTTCATACTCCACGAACTCGAACGGCCCTGAGCCGATTGTCATGCGCTCGTCGTTCCATTCCCGTGGGTGGCTCAGATCGGGATTGTCGTCCATGACGTCCACCCAGACGTGCTGTGGCAGGATGAACACCAAGAACATCGGCACCGCCTCGAAGGCGATCGAAGGGTTCGCGAGCGTGATGTTGACCGTGAGGTCGTCGATGACCTCCGAACTCTCGTATGAGGCGATGTCGGCGGCGAGGTCGGGATAGCCATGTTCCGTGATGTAATCCCAGGTGAATTTGACGTCGTGGGCCGTGACATCCTCACCGTCGTGGAATACCATGTCATCCCGGAGCTGGATCTGGATGACATTGGGTTCGATGAATTCCCAGGATTCCGCCGCTCGCCCGATCAGGTTGGCTTCCCCGTCGTAATCGACGAGGTGGTCCATGTACAGGAACTTCAGATACGTTCCCACCATGCCGGAGATCCCCATCGGGGTGGGGAACTGGTCGAGCGCCGTGACCTGACCCCAAACAACTGCGTTCTTATCGCCGGTTTTCTCGATATTCTCCAGGGTGTACCGGTTGGAGAACGTCATCGTGCTCGGCATCGGCTGCCAGTTCGAGAACGACTCAGTGTTCGCGATCGAGAGTGAGTCCGGGTGACAGACCCAAATCAGTGGTTGGTTGAGCGCTAGGATCTCCTGCATATACCGACAGAGCTCTATAGCGTATTCCTCGTCTTGGGTCGATGTCACGAACTTCTGGAGCGCCTCTTCGTACTGAGGATGGGTCCAGTTGTTGTAGTTCGGCTCCCCGTCACCGATGAACTCCCTAGACCATCCCCGGGAGAGATTGCTGTACGGCATCAGGTTTTCCGGCGAGCCCTCGAACTGGATATTCGTGAAGGCCCAATCTCGCGGGAGCAATCGTTCGACAAGTGCCCCGATTTGCAGGACATCGGTGTTGAACCGGAAACCGAGTCGGCCGAGCATCTGCCGGTAGAGCACTCCTTCCTCGTACAGAGTAGGATAGTTGCCACGATTGAGACTGATATAGTCGTACTCCGGGAGTACCTCGTATTCGACGTCCGGTTCCGGCGTGGCTTCTGGCGTGATTTCGACTGTCGTTTCCTGCGTTTCTGTCGGGGTGTCAGCCCCATCTTGATTCGACGAACAACCAGCGATCGCCGCTGCCGACCCAGCAGCAAGCATATTCTTCAGGAATTTTCGTCGATTGTCACCGTTGTTCGAAGTGTCGTCTGGTCTCATCTTGACCTCGTTTCTCCATTTCGCGTCGACTTGCCGGGGGATTATCAAGGTTTGGTATGACTTGACAAATATTCTCAGAGTAATGAAAACCGAATGAGGTAAACCGCGTCCCGTCGTCTCAGTTCGTGACTAGATTCACGTCCTACCGGGCGTCGGGAACCTCATCCGCAGGCGGTGCGAGACGCAGTCTCCGGGGGCCCCTCGCCAGAAGCTCGTCCCAATATCCGCCGGCAATGACCCGAGCGACGCATGAGAGCAGCCCGGCGAATCTGGTTCGAAGTAGACCGATAGATTCCGGCAGCCGGAAAACCGGTCCAACACTGTCGGTGCTGTGGCCCCGATCGGTGAATTGGGGTCGATACCCCCTCTATCCCAAGGCGTCAGCGGGTGGGCCCTCCGAAAGCCAGCACCCGCTAGTATTGTTACGAGGCACACACGCCCGAGGGGCCGTGGCTGGACGTCGTGACTTTTGGTCTGGGGTGACTGGACCCGCGACCAAGCCAGTGTACAAAGTCCTCTGGGAATACTTAACTACTAGCGGGGGGATTCACGGGCGAATCATGCGTAAAGTACGATTCGAAGATCCAGCCGGCTCTGTCCGGGAGGGCGTTTGGACAAACGAAGGTATCGAATTTGCGGATCGACGCTACGATCCGGACGA
>CAZKGF010000061.1:0-2132 GCA_964552115.1 uncultured Halobacteriales archaeon | reverse complement strand
CATTCCGAAGGCTTGTCGAATCCGTCCTAGCGAATTCGACAGTACGCGAGGACCGCTGCCGACAGGACGGCAACGGGGGTGAGAATCGCGAGGTTGGCCATGAGGATCGACTGTTGAGACATCCCCCCGCCGACTACCACGAGGACTGACGCAAAGGCGAAGAGAGCCGAAAGTGATCCGCCAACTACGAAGAACGGCTGGAGCCCGCAGAGGGTCGCCCAGAACCCCTCACCTGAATCCTCTGGCATGCGATGTGCGCTACTGCCGGAGACCATTAATCCTCGTCTTCGGTTTCCCGTATCGATGCAGGTTGCGATAACTATCCGGGTAGATTCTCGGCGACTTCCAGGCGCGGAAAATTGCGCGCCGATGGACTGTGATCGTGCACATCTTGGTGGTCTGGCTGGTACGATTCCCTAGCAATGGACCAGCTGTGTGATCAGGACCCGCTTGGTGCACGTGATCCCTTCACGACCGGGTTACTCTTCGGACTCGTCGTCGAAACGCTCGTCCCCCCGTTCGACGATATGGTGGCCGTTGAAGAAGCCTTCAAGTTTCACGGCTCGGATATCGCCGCCGTCATCCTCGAACCCGTCGCTCACGTCACGACGAAACCTTCGGGGCAGTTCGGTGGGGGATGGTCGTCGGTGGTGTCATGATGGTACCAAAGCCTGCGCGGCGGAACTACATCACCGCCGCCCACGACGAGGAAGACGTCGATCGGCCGATCGAAGCCCCATAGGCGACCTTGACCCAGTTGGCGGACTGATTGCCAGTCAGCGTCTGACTACCGTGGGTGTCACCGTGCCCCTTCCACACCACAGTAGTCGATAGCGGTGTTCGCGATCGTTTTCGCGGTATCCAATAACGAGTGAACGGTCGCGTACTCGTCCGCACCGTGGATGTTGTTCCCCTCCGGCCCCACGGAAGTCGCGGGGATGTCGAAGTATCGCTTGAAGTACCGTGTGTCGTTACCACTGCTCCCCCCGTAGAAAACCCCTGACCGACCGGTGACCGATTCCGCGTTCGCCATCGCAAGTTGAAGCAGCTCTGTCTCGGGGTCGACTTCATGGGGATCCGCTCGGAGCCCGAAAAACTCCAACTCCGGGGGATGCTCCTCGAGCCACTCGTCACCTACGCACGCGGCATCGATGGTTTCTCGGAGCTCCTCGATGACGTCCTCCGGTTCCTCCCCCGGTGGCCAGCCAAGACGCCCAGTTAGTATCACTTCGCCGGGGATTATTGCCGGCCAGTTTGCGGCCTCGATCATGCCGATGTTGAGGTTCGTTTCGTGCCCTCGCATTCGGGGGTCGTTACGATAGGCCGGCTCGTAGTCGATCCTGGCCTTTCGGGTTGCGTCGAGTTCACGGAGGGTTTCGTAGATGCGCATCGCCTTATCGAGAGCGTTGATGCCCTCGTACCCATAGCCGACGTGGGCGCTCTTGCCACGTACCGTCAGCCGGAAGTAGCGCACGCCGGCACTCGCCATGCCGAGGTTTGGTATCCCCGACGGTTCGGCAATGATGGCCCCATCCGGTTGGTAGCCCCGGAGCAGGGCCGACAACACGCCCCCGACGCCACCGTCTTCCTCTTCGAGTGTCGATTGTAGGTAGATGTCGCCTAAGAGGTCAATCTCGGCTTGCCGCAGGCAGTCTATGGCGTGGACACATGCCGCCAGCCCACCCTTCATATCAGCCGCACCGCGTCCGTAGAGTCGATCCCCCTCCCGGGTCAGCGAGAACGGCGCCCGCGTCCACTCAGACTCGGTGACTGGCACGACGTCCATATGCCCACTGAGGGTGAGCGTTCGGCCATCACCGGTGCCCTCGATTGTGGCGACGACGTTCGGCCGGTCGTCATAGCCGAACTCGAGGTAGGGTTGGGTCTCGAAGAACCCCTCGTGCGCGGACAGCTCTTCGACGTCTGGCGTCCACACGTCCGGTTCCAGCCCCATTTTCTCGAATCGGTCGATCATGACCTCTTGGCCTGGCTTTTCCTTCCCGATGACAGTTCGTTTTTCGACGATGTCAGCCAGGAAATCGATGAAGTCATCGACGCGATCATCGATGAGCTGGTTCACCTGCTCTTTCGGAGCCCTTGAGGTCATCCTCCGAGGACGAGCAACGGGACCC
>CAZKGF010000060.1:0-9821 GCA_964552115.1 uncultured Halobacteriales archaeon | reverse complement strand
GAGGACACACCGGCCTACCGGAATCTGGCCCACTACGACGTCCCGATCGTCGTCGTCGACCACCATCACCCCGATCCTGACGCTGTCGAGCCATTGGTCGAAACCCACGTCAATCCGTATCTCTACGGCGAGGACTACCGGATCACGACTGGCATGCTCTGTGTCGAGCTCGCGCGGATGATCGATCCCGACCTGACGTCGGAGCTTCGCCACGTTCCGGCGGTCGCCGGCCTGGCCGACCGGTCGGAAGGCGAAGCCATGCCGGACTACGTCGATCTCGCAGCAGCGGCGGGCTACACCGAGTCGGAACTGCGGGACGTCGGCGAAGCGCTCGATTACGCCACCTACTACCTGAACTACAGTGCGGGTAGAGAGTTCATGAACGACGTGCTCGGCGTCAACTGTGATGACAACGAGCGCCACGTGGAACTCGTCGAGTTCCTGGCCAACCGGGCCGAGCGTGACGTCGACGAGCAACTGTCGGCAGCGATGGAACACGTCACGCACGAAGCCCTCGACAACGGCGCCGACCTCTACCGGATCGATGTCGAAAATCACGCCAGACGGTTCACCTATCCAGCCCCGGGCAAGACGACTGGCAAACTCCACGATCGGAAGGTTGCCGAGTCGGGAGCGCCGGTCATCACGATCGGGTACGGTCCGGACTTTGCTGTGTTGCGTTCGGATGGGGTCCGCCTGGACATTCCGGAGATGGTAGCCGAACTCAAGGCCGAAATCGACGGCGGTGGCGTTTCCGGTGGGGGCCACTTGGTCGTCGGCTCGATCAAGTTCGTCGAAGGGATGCGGGAACCGGTCCTCGACGCATTGGTCGAGAAGATGGCGGCTGCCGATCTCGACGAGGAACTGGGCAGTTCGACGCCCCGCCCCGAGGGCTTTTCCGGTTAGCGGGCTGCAAATCTGATTCGCCGCGCACGAAATATCGCGATGAGCGCGGCGACCAGGACGGCGAGGCCCACGCCCAGGCCAAGCTGCCAGCCGGTTTGTTCCCAGTCGGCTCGAAACGCCTCGCTGAAGTACTGTCCGACGGCCTCGCCACGGATATCGACGAGGACTTCGCGATTGTCTCTGGCTGAATTGTTGTTCCAGTTGAGACTGCCAACCAGTGCCTGATCGCCATCGATGACGACGCCTTTCGCGTGGACCCTCGAAAACCGTGGCCCCGATTCCGCCAACCGAGCACGGAGGGGCAACTCCTCACGATCGGCCACTTCACGGAGCCACGCGATCAGGTGGCTGTTGTCAGCCTCTGCGTACCAGGTCCCACTCAGCAAGACATCGACGTCGACGCCACGCCGGGCGGCACGGAGCGTGGCACGGAGAAACGGCTGATTCGTGCTGCCGATCCCGACTTGCAGGACCTGGACTGACGAAGTTGCGTTGTCGATGGCCCCGACGACTGCCTGTTCGGCGTTGTCGGGGGCGACCAGGAGACGGGTGGCGTCGACGGGAAGTGTGGCTGGATTGCGCCCGGGTGGGTACGAGCCTTGTGCCGGGGGCCGCGACTCGAGTGTGCGTTTGAGTACCGTGTGATTCTGCCAGGTGGCGGTGTCGCGTCCGCCAGCGTCGGCCCGGAAGACCCGTGCAAGTCCGTTGACCACTGCCGTCTGATTCGAGACGATTCCCCAGCCCCGGTTTCCAGCACCACCAATTCCCGACGACTTCCAGTTTTCGGAGGTGACGAGCGCCTGGTCGTCAACGACGGCATACTTGGGGTGATAGAAGTCGTAGCGAGCGACCGGCCCATCGAGGACCCGGACCGTCACGCCCGCCCGAATGAGGCGATCCAGCAGGGTGGCAGACTGCCTGGACAGCCCGCCGACGGGAGCGGCGTCGAGCAGGACGCTGACGTCGACACCACGCTGGGCGGCTGCGACCAACTGGCGGGTATGCTCCGTGCTTGCAAACGTGTATCCACCGAGGAGAATCCGTTCGGTTGCCCCGGACAGTAGGTCTCGGGGGACGTCCGGCGCGTCGGGCAGGAGAAACGCGTTGACGTGTCCCCCACCTGCCCGGATGGGTGAGAGCTGCGTCGCGCCGATCGGATGCCAACGGTCCCGACCCGGTCGGTCGTCCAGGAGTTCGCCTTCGGGCGCGTCAGTGTATTCGAGCGTGTCGACCTGTCGCCCGTCGTACTGGAGGGTAAGATTTTCGCCTGCATTGCTCAGAGACAGGGTGCCATCGACACCAGTGACCGGTTCTGGCCGATCGACGACAGCCTCCGGTTCGGTAGTAATGGCGACGGTCCCTGGCCGAAGCGCTGGGAGTGTAATCGATGATTCGCCATCGGAGAGGGTCATCGTCCCGTTGGAGACGCCCTCGGGAACCGAGAGCAAGACGAACTCGCCAGCATCTTCGGGAGCCACGGGATTTGGGAGCGCGCCGACGATTCGGGGGTCTTCTGTGGCAGTTGTATTCGCGCCGCCAACCGCAGGTGTGAGTGCCACCAGTGCCAGAATAATAATCACAACGAAGGCACGGGGCACTCGTGGGGTTGCTCGGGTCTCTGGCCAAAAATGCTCGGCAATGGGGGGTGACGGAGACAGAAAACGGGATGTCGTCCCTCGTCTAGCCGCCGACCGCTCTTAGGCGCCGGTCGCTCGTTCGGCCTCTGCTTGGACGAGATACGAGCGATCATCGGCGTGTTCGCTCGCTATTTGGAGTGCGCGTTCGGTCCCGATCTGGTTCAGCGCCCACGCCGCACTCGCACGGACCTCGTCTGCGTCGTCATCTGCTAGGACGGTTTCGAGGGGATCGATCGCCCGAGGATCGCCGATCATCCCCAGCGATCGCGCGGCGAACGAGCGGATTTCCGGATTGTCGGCCACGAGCCGATCGGCGACGGCCTGCGTTGCGTCGGTACACCCGATCGCGCCCAGTGCTCGAAGGGTCTCTTTTTCGAGGGAAACGTCGCCGCCACCGAGGAATTCGACGAGTGTCTCACAGGCTCGGTCGTCGCCGATCCGGCCGAGGATACGAATGGGCTGTTTCGCCCGTTTTTGGGCCCGCTCGTGCAACGGCTCGAATGACTCCTGGGGGGCGAACCGTTCCAGGGCGTCCAGGATGTTCTCCTCCATAAAGTCCGACTCGAACTTCTCGAGGGCGGTCAGTATCGGTTCGGCTTCGCCGTTGGTCGCATAGAGCT
Source organism: uncultured Halobacteriales archaeon (assembly GCA_964552115.1). Taxonomy (GTDB): domain Archaea; phylum Halobacteriota; class Halobacteria; order Halobacteriales; family Haloarculaceae; genus CAZKGF01. The sequence goes on along the minus strand of CAZKGF010000060.1, from coordinate 6,658 downwards.
TGATCGCATTCCACTCGGGCGGAAAGTCCTTCTTCGTCTCCGGATCCAGGATGTCGTAAAAGCCCTGGACATCCAGTTGTTCGCGGATCGTCAGATCGCTCCATTCCTCGGCTGCGTCGATGGCGTCACCGAGATCGGTCGCCGCCGTCAGGAGCGCCTCGATGGTTTCGGCGTCCTCATCCGGGTCGAGGGACAGTTCGGCGAGCGTGTCACGGGCATCCGCGATCGCAGCAGCAGTCTCGGTTGGATCGTCGTCGCCGGCTGGAAGGTCGACGTCGACGGTGTCGGCAGCGGTGTCGAAAAACGTCTCACCAGCCGCCACGACGTCGGTTTCGCCGGTCTCGGTCCACTCGCCTTCCTCGATCGCCTCCACCACGTCGTCGAGGGCGTTTGTGACGTCTTCGAGGTAGGGGCCCCTGGCCTCCTCCACGTCTCCCCGCACGTCCTCGATTCGTGACTCGATAGCTTCGGCGGGTGATTCTTCGTCCTCCTCGTCGGGTTCGGGGAGTTCTGACGATTCGAGCGTCTCCTCGATGTCATCGAGTGTGGCCTCGACATCGTCGAGATCCGCCTCAGTCTCGGCCGCCTCCAACGCCTCGGCTGCCTCGTCGAGTCGCTCGTCGATGGACTCGGGGGAAGCCTCGTCGTCGCTAGTGTCGTCGGTGGCCTCGTCGTCCCCGTTGCTCATAGCTGGCCCTGCGGTGCATCGGGGCAAAGGCGTTTCCATTCAGGGCTCGCTGCGTTTCGAGTCACTGAAAGCCGAGGCGGGCTGAGCGTTCCTATGGATCGCAGGACTGCGCTGCGTCGGCTGGTTGGCGTCGGGGCAGCGCTCAGCCTGGCCGGGTGCTCCGGCGACACCGCCACTCCGACCGGTGACCACGACGTGGGGATGACGACGGCGCGCTTCAGACCGGCTCAGATCGAGGTCTCCGCCGGAACGACCGTTGTCTGGCGAAATACGAGTTCGCACGCTCATACCGTGACGGCTTACGAAGCGCAGATTCCCGACGCGGCGGCGTTTTTCGCCTCGGGTGACTTCGACACCGAGGATGCTGCCGTCGGTGCGTGGCGCAACGGTGCAGGTGGTGCGTTATACAGCGGCGACGAATACCGGCACACGTTCGAACTCCCTGGCACGTACGGCTATTTCTGCATTCCCCACGAGATGCAGGGAATGACCGGGACTGTGGTTGTCACCGAGGATTAAGGCGAGCGACCAGTAAGAGCCAGACTCTCGGTCCAGAGTGCTTCGGCGACGTCGTCATCTCTGGCCGTCGGGCTCGGCATTTGTCGCTCACAGTCACTGTAGTAAGCTCCCGAAACGCCCTCGACGTCCGGCGATGCCGCGAGATAGACTGCCGTCGCCGCACCTGCTTGGGGCGAAGTCCCGACGAACGGGAGCGATCCGAATGTGCGACCCAACCAGGCCAGTGGGCCGGGCAAGCCACGAAGAAACCCGCTCCCGGGGACGAAGCCGGGATGAAACGCGGTCGCGTCGATGTCGGGATAGCGGCGGCCGAGTTCGCGCGTAAAAAGGATGTTCGCTAACTTGGACTGACAGTACGCGGTCCACCCGGCGACGGGTTCGTCGGGGACCAGGCGGTCGAAATCGATCGTTGCACCCTGGTGTGCGGCTGAAGCCGTCGTCACGACTCGTGCCCGATCGGATGCCCGAATCACGTCACACAACTCGCAGGTGAGGACGAACGTCGCCAGGTGGTTGACGGCGAAGGTGTATTCGATTCCCTCGTCAGTAACGCCGGGCGAGCGCTGATAGAGGCCGGCGTTGTTGAGCAGTGCATCGAGTGAGTCAGTATGTGACCGAACGCGATCGGCGAGGGCTACCACTGCGTAATGGTCTGCGAAATCGGCTTCGATAAACGTCCCCGTCGGACAGTCGAGTGCGGCCAGTTGGTCGACGACCTGTCGGCCCCGCTCGGGGTCCCGACCGTGGACGAACACGCGTGCGCCGAGTCTACCCAGGGCCAGCGCCGCAGCACGCCCGATTCCGCGGGTCGAGCCGGTCACGAGAATCGTCTCACCGTCGAGTGAAACGTCTTTGACGCCGGCGATCTCTTCGGGTCGCCTGGCCATGGTCGTCCATCGTGCGGACGCGAAAAGTGAGTTCGGGGGTCGGCTTTCTTCAGAATTAATCAGCTGTCTCTGACTCTTCGACGTCGACGCTGGTTTCCTCTTCGGCTGCGACCTCTTCGGGGTGGGCTTCCAGTGTCGCCTTCTGAATCTCGACGCGCCGAAGCGGGTAGATCGTCTTCGATTCGTTATAGATGGCCGACGAGAGTCGCCCTTCGACGACGCTGTCGATCAGGTCGTCGAACGTCCGTTCCGAGCCGGCCTCCTCGACCATGTCGATCATCGTCCGCCGGATGGCCTTTTCCTGGCTCGCGTCGGCTGACTTGGTCGTCAGCGCGACCGGCTGGATCTGGACGCGGTAATCGTCGGCGGTTAGAACCGTCACGTAGGCCTGGATCTTCGAAGAGCCCCGCCGGACGAGACTGCGGATGTAGTCACGCGTCAGTTCGTGTTTGACGAACTCCGTGTAGGCAGAGTCCGTCGCCACCTCCGTGATCCGGAAGGTGAGTTTGGTGTTGTTTTCGCTGGCATCGTCGCGCAGGTCACCGAGCGTCGTTTCGATGGTTCGTCCGAGTACCTGCTCCGACTCGTCAGCGGGTGTCTCGCCGAGCTCGGCCCGATCGAAACTCTCGGGGGCGAGCACGGTGTACCACTGCTTCTGTTGCTTCCGTCTGGATACTGATCGTTCGCTCATTGGTTCGGTGTTGTCGTGGACGGGTCCCCGTCCTGGTTTGTGAGCTGTGCGGCTACGTGGAGATTGACGACGTAATCGTCGACTGTCGCCTGCAGGCCGCCGGTGGTCTCGCGCTCGATCGTCGTTCGGACGACGCTGCCCTCGACCGTCGTTTCCATTTCGGCCGTGTTGTCGGGTCTCACTGCAGCGGCGATCCGCTCGGCGGCGGTCGCGGATTCGTGATCCGTCCGGAGTTCGGCTCGTCTCATCCCATCGCCTCCTGGAACGCGGTCGGGAGGTCTGCGGTAGTTTCGACCTCGATTCGAACCTGGCGATCGGTTCCCACAGCGCGGCCGCCGACCGTCTCGGCGGCCTGTGCGCCGACTCGGTCGAGGGCTAACCCGCTTGCCGTCGCGTGGGCGATCGCCCCGGTCGGGCCGATGGCGAGGACGACCGGTTCGGCCGCCCGGAAATCGGCCAACAGTCTGGCGACGGATGCGAGGTCAGCATCGTTCTCAACTTCGGCGATGACCATGCCTTCCATCCGCCTGCACTCGGCCGCCTCGACTGCGTCGTGGACGGCCAAAGCGTGGGCCCGCCAGGCGTCCAGGAGGCGTTCTGGATCGGTGTGGCCCAGCGCGACGCTCAGGCCGACGCCGGGTACGTGACGGGCGGCGGCGTCGAGGACGTCACCGTAGCCACCGAGTGTCTCGAGTGGGCCTCCGGAATACGGTCGGAGGATCCGCTCGACAGCTTCGGCTCCCCGTTGGGTCGTCTCGTCGGCGACGAGTGACAGGACGGTTCGCGCGGCGCGGTCACGGCCATCTCCATCGGGCGAGAGGCAGTCACGCGCGGCGGCTTTGTCTCCCGAGAACGGCCCGTGGACCAGCGTCGAGTGTGCGAGTCCGTCTGTGGCGTCGGCGACGGGGACTGCCAGGCCCGGAACCCGGTCGATGCCCGCGTCTGCCAGTGCGGTTGCCAACTCTCCGGCAGGCGTTCGCCCGGCGGCTCTGACACCGGCACCGGCGATGCCTGGATCGGCTGTCTCCAGTTCCTGGGCGATCTCGTATGCCGCTGCACTGACCGACTCGGATTCGTCGATTTCGACGTCCGTTTCGGCGTCCGGTCTGCCCAGCCCAACTGTCAGGTCCGCCTCAGTCCCGACCGTCGGCTGTGCGCCATATCGCCCGAGTCTGGCGTGAAAGGGCGTCTCGATGGTCGCCAACGCGCGACCGAGCAGGCCCGTCGCGGCCAGACCGTCACCGGAGGCATGGCCGATCAGGGTGACGAGCGATGCCTCGCGCAGGCGACTGGCGATATCGCTCGGTGCGGGGGCATCTGCGGTGCTGGGGTCGGCCGTGGACATTCGGGTTACTCCAGGATGTCGATCGCGGTTTCGTAGTCGTAGACGAAGTCAGCGGGGAGCTGATCGCCTCGGTAGTAGTCTGCAAGCCGGCGAATCTTCGCTTCCGTGTTCTGGAGGGCGCGCTTGTTCTGATGGTCCGTCGGATTCTCCTCCATGTGCTCGTGGAGGCGGACGGCCCGTTCGAGGAGACTGTGAAAGTCCTCGGGGATGTCAGCGCGGGCGTCGTGTTCCTCCAGGATCTCGGTGACCTTCTTGTCGGTAACCAGCGAGACATCGGGGACTGGCGTCCCGCCGACGCCCTCGTCCCGCAGGCGCATGCCGATTTCACTGGGGCTGTGCCCCTCTTCGGCCAGTTCGACGACGCGCTCTTCGACGGCTGCGGCGTCGACGTCGCTCCACTCCGGTGGGTCGTCTGCCGCGGGTCTGTCCGAATCGGACGATCCCCGGCGGCGTGTGTGCATTCGTGCCATGTGTGGTTGGAACGCCACAGACCGCTGGTGTTGTGCGCGATGTGCGCTCCGTATGCGTCCGGGTGGACGCGGACACGGTCCGCAATCCCAAGCCGCCCAAGCGGACGGCGAGTCAGATTTGCGGTCGTGCGTTCCCGTCCGACTGTGGGCGGGTCGGACACTTGACGGTTTCTACTCGTCGTTACCTCCCCCTACTTAGGACTGCTGGCCAACGCTTTAGCCTCCCCAAACGATAGGACACCTGTCTCATGGCCCCGCCGTCGGTAGCCGAGAACGCCACCACCCCAGACAGGGGGGTGTCCTCAGTCCTCGGCTTCGCGTTGCTCATCGGCATTATCTTGGTCAGCGTAATCGGGATTGCAACGCTGGGCTCGGCTGCACTCGGGGATACACAGCGCCAATCAGAACTCAACCGCGCCGAGCACACGATGACGCTACTTGACTCGCGGACGGCGATGGTGGCGCTGGGAACGTCGGATTCTCAATCCATTGCCTTCGGGCAGGATACTGGTTCGTTCGAACTACGCCCCGATGCAGGCCAGTTGACCATCGTTCACCGCAATTACTCGGGTACCGAAACGGAGACGGTCTTCAACGATACACTCGGGGCCTTTGCCTACACGAACGGTGACACGGAAATCGCCTATCAAGGGGGAGGTGTCTGGCGAACGAATGACGAGGGGGCGGCACAGATGCTCTCACCCCCCGAGTTTCACTACCGGGCGGCGACGTTGACCCTGCCCATTATCCGGGTGACCGGCACGCCGTCGACGGCGTCGTCGCCACGCGCCCGGATATCGAGTGCCAGCGAGACGCAGAAAGTGTATCCCAATCGGTCGACCGGTCCGTCGGCCGACCCGGGTGCACCGTACGACGCCACGAGTCAGCCATACGAAAATCCGATCGAGAACGGCACAGTCGAAGTCCAGATCCAGAGCGAGTATTACGAGGGCTGGGCGAGGTATTTCAGACAGCGGACAACGGGCGATTTGGAGGTATTCGACGCGAATCAAACGGTTCACCTGACGCTCGAGGGCCTCCAAGGCGAACCCGGTGATTTCAACGTGCCAATGGAGGGCAACGGTCTGGAGGTCTCGGGCTTCGGCGAGGGCCACCCGCTCGACGATTTCACCCTCTCGTTACAGAGTGATGGCCACTTCAACAACGGCCACTGGTCGTTATACAGTACTGACGGTGGCAACGAGTTCGAGATGCACATTTGGTCGAAGGACAAGTGCACCGGAGGCAGTTACGACGGCGAGATCTCCTTCAGCGTCTACTTCGATAACGGCACCGAGACGCGGGAGTGGCAAAACCCCGGAATCAACCCAGGGACCGACGAAGCCTTCCAGGTCGACTGTGACGCCGGGACGATGACAGTCGACTTCGTGAGCAATCAAACCAGTCTCACGTACGAAAACATCGGCGTGAGTGGGAGCAACAACAAGTGGTGTTTCGGCGAGCACATCAACGATCGGTCGGGGCCGGCAACGGTCACGCTCGACCACCACACAGTCGATAACGACACGACCTACGATCGTGGCACAGACACCGACACGATGGAGTTCGTCGTCAATCACTACATGTCCCGGATGCCAACCGAATTCGATCTCAAAGTCACCGATGGCCCGGGCGCCAGCGAGTGCCAATCCACCGGTAATAGTGGACAAGGGTCGAGTAGAATCGACGAATCTGCGTCACTCGGCCGGCTCACATACGATGAGTCTGCCTCGGCCCGTTTCATCACGTACCTCCACGTGACCGAAAACCCGGTGAACATCACGCTGCCCTGATCAGCGTTCGATCGTCACGTCGATCGGGTGGACCGTCACGTATAACTCGTCGAGACTGTCGTCGAGTTCACACGCCACTGTCTGAAAGTCTCCACTGCCAGCGGGGGGCAAACAACTGGTCGCCGTTTCGCCGGTGAGGTACCGTTCCCAGATGTCGGCGTGGCGCGTCGTAATGTTCACCCAGATGTCCCAGTCGGGGACGCCACCTCGATAGGAGATAGACGGGCTCGATCCGACACCCCGAACCCGGACGATTCCGCCACCG
>CAZKGF010000059.1:8667-9844 GCA_964552115.1 uncultured Halobacteriales archaeon | reverse complement strand
GAATGGAACAGGCAGTGACCCCACGACTGGGATTGTGGCAAAGACGGTGTTCCCCAGCCAGAAGAGTAGGTCATAGGGCGGGAAGATGAGTTCCCCCGAACCGACAGTCCAGAGGGCCCCGAGCACGATCGCGCCGACCATCGCCGGGCCGACGTACGTCGTCCGGCCGGTGTACCAGCCGTAACCGGCGATGACGACGGGCGGGACACCCGTACTCACGCCGTAGACCAACACGCCGTAAGGGTTCAGAGAACTCACGAGGATGTAGCCGGCTAGGCTGAACGCGAAACCACCAAACACGGCAGCGAACGCCCGCGCGTTGGCGCGTCGAACGTTCGGACGGTGTCTGGCATATAGGGTGAAGGCGGCGACCGGGCCGACGAGCGTCCCGAGGAAGATGAGATACCACTGGACCGAGGCGGCAAACGGCCCGAACGCGTCGAGGAAAATGTAACCGAAGAGTATCAGGAGTGCGACGAGGCCGACGAGCGTCGCGGCGACGAGGACGGCCTCGAACGCTCGACCCTTGAGCTGTTTGTACCTGATCTGACCCGTTCGGCGGAGCGAGTCTGCCGAGTCAGACACCATTTCAGTACACCTCCCGATACCGACGCCGGACGAGTTCGGCGAGTGCGTTCATGGCGAGGGTGAGCACGAACAGGGTAATACCGATCGCGAACATGCCCTCGTAAGCGACACTTTGTCCCAACGACTCAGCGCTCGCGATCTTGACCATCGCTGCCGTCATAGTCTCGATCGATTGGGTGAAGTTCTGGATGAAATTGGGGAAAAACGGCATTTTCGGGCTTTGCCCGGCGGCCATGGTCACGATCATCGTTTCGCCGATGGCCCGCGAGAGTGCGAGGACGTACGATGAGACGATTCCTGACGTCGCCGCCGGAACCACGACCTTCGTCGAGACATCGAACTTCGTGGATCCGAGGCCGTAGGCGGCCTCCCGGAGGTCGTCGGGTACCGCACTCAACGCGTCCTCACTGATGGAGGAAACCATGGGGATGATCATTACGCCAACGGCGATACTGGCCGAGAGGGCGTTGAACGCACGCAGAGACGGGATGACGAGGGTAAACTCGGTGACCACCAGTGTAAATTCGGGGACGAGCGGGAGTTCTGCCGGGAGCAGTGGCACTGACCCCGTAGCCCACGCGGGGATGAG
>CAZKGF010000059.1:6827-8567 GCA_964552115.1 uncultured Halobacteriales archaeon | reverse complement strand
GACCAGTCCTGGCCGGTCAGAAAATCGATGGGGGAAATCTCGGTAAAAAATGTGAACGCCTGCCCCGACAGCGCAAGAATAATCCCAACCGTGACGATGATCGTCAGGACTGCACAGGCGCCGAGAAGCCGGCCGTAGAGGCGTTCCTTGTGGACCACGAAGTCGGGCCGCTCCAGCGCAGGCCTGGTCGAACGTGGTCCCTTACTCATTTCTATTGGTGGCCTCCGACTGCAGGGGAAAATAAACCGTGGATTTGCATGTTCAGATGTAATCGTCCAGAGTATTCAGATTCTCCTGGACGAGTTCGTCGGTGGCGGGGACGTACCCGATGTCCTCGGCGACGAAGTCCTTCCCGGACTGCTCGATATAGAAACGACAAAACTCCTGGAGGTGTGTTTTGTCTTGGAGTTTGGCGTCGTTGACGTAGAAGAAAAGGGGACGAGATAGAGGATAACTGCCGTCTTGGGCTGCTTCGAGACCCGGTTCGACCGGCTCGCCGCCACCGGTACTGATGGCGAGGGCTTTGACGTCGTCGGGATTGTTCATGTAGTAGGCGAACGGCAGATAGCCCATTGCGTGTTCGCTGGAGGCGACGCCCTGGGCGATCGTGTCATCGCGTTCGGTCCCCTCGTAGTCCTCTCTGATGGAATCCTCCTTTCCAACCACGTGTTCGGTAAAGTAGTCGAACGTGCCCGACGTGGTGGCAGCACCGTAGAGGTCGAAGGGCTCGTCCGGCCAGTCCGAATTTACGTCGGCCCAGGTTTCGGGCTTGGTCTCTGGTGACCAGATTTCGCCGATCGTCTCAATGTCCATGGAGTCGACCCAGTCGTTGTCATTGTTGACCACGACGGTGAGCGCGTCCTGGGCGATGTTGAATTCGACCGGGGTGAAGCCGTTATCCTCGCACTGTTGGCGCTCGGACTCTTTGATCGGTCGGCTCGCGTTGTTTATGTCGCTATCACCGGGAATGAAGACATTCCGGAAGCCGCCCCCGCTTCCGTCCTTGCTGAGATTATAACTTACACCCGAGTGGTCGGAGGTAAATTGCCGGCCGACTGCCTGGGCCACCGGGAAGACTGTACTACTACCGGAGATCCGGATCGTTCCGGATAATTCTCGCGTGGTCTGGTCGCCCCCATCGCCGCCATCGGTGCCGTCGCCACCATCGGTGCCATCACCGCCGTCGGCACCATCGCCGCCATCACCACCGTCGTTTCCGGCACTTCGACTGGTACACCCGGCGAGTGCAACACCGGTGATGAGGCTCGAACTGATCAGAAACTCGCGCCGTGAGACACCTGGATTGGAGTCACCTGGCATCACATGGTGGGATCCTTGGGATAAATAAATACTCTACTATGAAGTCTATCTATAACTATAGTATCTATATAGGACTTCATTGAGCCACAGTAACGTGGGTTGTCTCCAACCCAGTAATGGCTCACTACCAGGCTATAGCGTGCTATTGGTCGCTTTTGACAGCCGAAAATTCATTACCTTTTATCTAGGTACTGGTCACCTTTTCTCGGGAATTCATCTAGTTCACGGCATCTGTCTGCTGTAAAATTCATAAATATATAGATCAGGATGGTTTTATATTCGGTGAGTCCTGACCGGGTATATGGAGACACGGAAGGTCCAGGTCACGGGTGGCTCGACGTACACCGTCTCGCTCCCGAAGGACTGGGCCACAGCCAACGACGTGAGTGCGGGCAGCGTCGTCGAATTTCACTCCGAAGA
>CAZKGF010000059.1:0-6727 GCA_964552115.1 uncultured Halobacteriales archaeon | reverse complement strand
ATGCTGTCCGACGCCATCCAGGCCCTCGTCGAGGACGACGACGATCTGGCCCACGATGTCGAGGAGCGTGACGACGACGTCGATCGGCTCTGGTACATGGTCTCACGAGTCTTTCGAACGGTCCTCCGGAATCCGACGGCAGCCGACGAAATCGGCTTCCCTCGGGAGACGGTCTTCGACTTTCAGTCCAGTGCCCGCCAACTCGAGCGCATCGCCGATCACGCGACGAAGATCGCTGCTCTCGCGCTTGAGGTCGGACATATTCCGGAGCACGCTGCCGAGCCACTCGTCCAACTCCAAGAAGAGGCTGCGACGGTTCCGGAAACGGCGATGGAGGCGTTGTTCGCCGACGATCCCGAGGAGGCCGTCGATCTCGCAAATCAGGCGCGGGCACGGATCCGAGACGTCGACGATACCGCGAGGATGGTGGACAAAGAGATTCGGCAATTCGACGCCGAGCTCGCCCAAACGCTGGGACTCGTCGTCGACTCCCTCTCCCGGACTGCCGATTACGGTGGTAACATCGCCGAGAGTGCGCTGCAGAAAGCCGCCCCGAGTCCGTAACCTACCGTCCGATATCCGCGCCCGAAGTCGTCGTGAATCAGCGTGTGAACGGTGGGAATGGGGTGTCTCCATCTGCATTCACTGCCAGCGGTGGATCCGATACTCGACGAGTCTCTGGGCGACAATTTTCCCCGTCACTCCGAAGCCGAACAGCGAAACGGCAGCGATAACGAGACTAGTCGACTCGAACGGCGTTGACCTGGCCATCCTGGCCCGGCCTCGAGGTAACCTTGACACGACCTTCGCTCGTCTCGAGAATCGCGCCCTTGGTAATGATATTCCGGCGCGCGTAATTGGGGTTGGCCGGATTCTCGGCAACGTTCTCGATCTCGGCAGTAACGACTTCTCCGTCCGTCGCCACGTTGGCGGTCGAGGCGGCGATCGCCCGGACTTTTCGTGTGTTACCGCGGGCATCGACAGTTTTGTACGTCGGTTCGCCGACCTGCGTCTCAGTCGATTCTCGGCCGAGTTCGTGCTTGCGCTTGTTCCGGAACGGGCGGAGACGCCCACCGGTTCGCTTGCGCGTCGAGCGGCCTTGATCCTGCATACCCCATCCGAGGGCGAGGGCGAACGTATATGTATCGAAGCCATCCCTTGGCAAAGATTTAGGCCGGGCCAGCCCTCCGTCTGGAACCATGAGTCTTCGTCGTGCTGTCGCGGTCCCGTTTCGCCAGCGGGGCGTAGATGCCCTGGCCGAGAGCGAGTTCGTCGTTGCCGTCTCACTCGATCGGGATTGGTTCTCGCCCGATCAAGCCAAGCGGTTGGTCGCCGCTGCCGAAGCTCAGGGCCTCTTGGAACGCTCGGCTGACGAGGTGGCACCGACCTTCGACCCGAGCGCGGTATCCGTGCCCGATGACTTCGTCCCCGAAGAACGCATCCTGCAGGATCGATCGGTGTTCGAGGCGACGCTCGACCGGCTGATCGACGCCGGCGTCGAAAAGCAAGACGCCGTCGCAGCAATCAACCAGCTACAAGCCGAGTTGGCAGTGACGATCGAGGCTGCAGCCGTGTTGTACGCCCGGCAGAATGGCCTGTCAGTCGCCGATCTGGCCACGCGGGCACTCGAGGACTGATGGTCCAAGAGCGGGTGACCGACGGGCCACGGATCGGGACGCTGTTGGCCGCCGAGCTCGCTGCCCAACGACGGGGGCCACACGCCGAACTCGACGTCGTCGACGGCCACCGTGTGTCCGATCCGGGGCCGAGCGGTGAGACTGGGTTTCGACTCGTGTACGACGACGAGGACGTCGGCACTGCTCGGGTCTACCCCGACCGCGTCGAAGTTGCTATCCTCGGAGTCCCGGAGCGAACGGCGACAGACCGGTCCACGCTTTCAGTGCATGCGACGAACGGCCGATCGATCGTCATTGTGAGGTCGGGTGCCGGGACGAAGCCGGCCGTCGACGTGATACGAGACGCACTCGACGCCTAACCCCACCCGCGAGAGGAATGTATTTCTGCAGGGCTCGTGACAGTCCCGGCAGGCATGGGGTTTTTCGACCGACTTCGCGAGCGGATTCAGGCGGTCGATAGCGTGGTCTCGGTCGGTTTGGACCCGGACCCGGACCGCCTCCCGGCCGCCATCACGGACGCTGACCTCCCCCGGTGGGCCTTCAACCGCCGGATTATCGATGCCACACACGACTATGCGGCCTGCTACAAACCAAACGCCGCCTTCTACGAAGATGCCGACGGCTGGCGGGCGCTTCGAGAAACGGTGGCCTACGCCCACGGCAAGGATGTCCCGGTCTTACTTGATGCAAAACGAGCCGACATCGGCAATACGGCGCGCCAGTACGCGACAGTCCTCGACGATGCCGAATCGGGGGGCCTGGATGCAGACGCGATCACGGTCAATCCGTATCTCGGTCGGGATGCCCTCGAACCGTTCCTCCAAGACGCCGACGCTGGCGTGTTCGTGTTGTGTCGAACCTCGAATGCAGGCGGGGCAGACCTGCAAGACCTCGAACTCGCTGCGGGCGATACGCTCTATCAACGCGTTGCTGCACTCGCCGACACCTGGAATCGACACGACAATGTGGGGCTGGTCGTCGGTGCGACAGCACCGTCCGAACTCGAAACACTTCGGTCGGCTGTGCCCGAGATCCCGTTTCTTGTGCCCGGAGTCGGTGCGCAGGGCGGTGACGCCGCTGCTGCTGTCGAATACGGCCTAGCCGATCGCGGGGGCGTCGGAGTCGGCCTGGTAAACTCCTCACGCGGCATCATTTTCGCTGGCGAAGATGCCCAGGCGCCCGAACAGTACTTCGATGCGGCCGGAGCTGCTGCCCGCGACCTCAGGCGGCAGTTGAACCGCCACCGCTAGCCCGGGAGATCTTTTTATGGCCGGGAGCGAACGACTGGCCGATGGTCCCCACCTACCGCGACTACGACGGGCTGATTGCTGGCCGACCGGTCGTCGGCATCCTCGCCCGTCGACGGACCTACCGGAATTTGGTGCTCCTGGGCCTGCTCTTTCCCGTCGGACTCGTCAATTTCGTGGTCCTGTTCACCGCAATCACGTTGGGGCTTGTGCTGGTGCCGCTCCTGGTTGGCGTTCTCATCTTGGCGTTCGTGTTGATCCTCGTCACGTGGATGGCAGCTGGCTACGCCCATCTGCTTGGCGCACTTATCGATCAAGACATCGACTGTACGGGCTTTTCGTTCGGTCAATCGGGGTTTTGGGCCGGTCTCAAGACTATCGCGACCAACCCACGTCCGTACCTCCTCCTCGTGTGTTTGTTTGCAACGTTTCCGCTCGGAATCGCAGCTTTCGTCTTCCTGGTTGTGTCGCTGAGTATCGCCGGCACGTTGATCGCCGCACCGATCGCAGGCCCGGTTCCGGGGATCGAATACATACTGGTCGGCCCGTGGGTGTTGGATACGCCGGTCGAGTGGGCCGGCGCGTCGCTCGTTGGCCTGATCGCTCTGATTTGTACGTTGTGGCTCGTGACGGTTGCCGGTGAGACCCTCGTCCGGGTGGCTGTCTTCGTTCTTGAGTACGACAGCGCGGGCGGGGAGGACACGGAGGCGGCCTAGAAGCGGTACGTATCGACGCCGTCGGGTTTGTCCTCCTCGGTCGGTTGGTCGGATCGCTCGCCGGCAACCTCTGCGGCACACTCGACGCAAAACCCGAGCGATTCCTCGAAGTGGTCCGAACACACCAACTGGCCACACCGATCGCACGCGTGGTTGGCGTTCGCCGAGCCACAGATGTCGCAGGGACTGGCAACGCTCATGGCACGAGACTCGGCCTCCACGGGTTTGAACACCAGGGTCGGACGAATTCCTTACGGCGGTGGCACCCGTAACGTCTGGCGTGTCCCAGCACCGACTCGTCACCGGCCTGGCCGTCGCCTTTCTTTCCATGGGCGGCGTCCTCGCTCTGGCTGGCCTGGCCACCGGTGCGTATCTGTTGGTCGTTCCCGCCGCTACGTTCGGGCTCGTTGCCTATTTTATGTGGTATCACGCCTCCGGGCGCCTGGCCGCCCGCATATATGCGAGTGTGGAGGCACAGGCGACACAGGAGCCAGACCGTGGGCCGTCTGCTCAGCGCTCCCCCGGATTTGGAGCCGGTCCCCGCCAAGCCTGGGAGCGACCACGGGGATCGAGTCGCCGGGGCAATGGCTATCACCGCCGGACTACGGAATCGACGGCGACTGGACGGAGCCCCGACCGGCCCGCGGCCGTCCAGGCCGCTGACGTCCTCGGTGTCGATCCCGACGCTGACGAATCCGCCATCCGATCGGCCTACCGCGAACGGATCAAACAGGTCCACCCCGACACGGACGGTGGCGACGAGGCGCAGTTCAAGCGCGTGCGCGAAGCCTACGAAATCCTCGCGGAATAACGCAAGCGAGAACTATCTTCCCGGTGACTGGGAGGCATGGACGAGGCAGCGATCGTCCCGGATTCGGCGCCGCCGTTAGTCGTCGACATCGATGGGACGCTCACGGACGATCGCCGGGCGGTCGACCCACAGGTCTTTCCGATCCTTCAGGGCTGGCCTGATACTGTCGTTATCGCGACGGGGAAAGCGATGCCGTATCCGGTTGCCCTGTGTGAATTTCTCGCGATCGAACCGATCGTCATTGCCGAAAACGGCGGGATCGTCTTGATCGGCCGTTCTGACACGCTCCGCGTCGAAGGAGATCGAGCGGCCGCAGATGCCGTCGCGACCAACTATCGCGCCCAGGGATACGATCTCGGCTGGGGTGTCGCCGACCTGGTCAATCGGTGGCGGGAAACCGAGGTGGCTGTCAGCAAGGACGCCCCGCTGGAGCCGCTGACTACCCTGGCTGCCGAGCAAGGGCTGGTAATCGTCGATACGGGGTACGCCTACCACGTCAAGTCCCCGGACGTCGACAAAGGGACGGGCCTCGTGACCGTGGCCGACGGACTCGACCGGCCGATCGATGCGTTCGTGGCCATTGGCGACTCCGAAAACGACGCGCCGATGTTCGAACGCGCGGGACGGGCCGTCGCCGTCGCTAACGCCGACGACGCGGCTCGGGCGGCCGCCGACCACGTCACTGACGCGGCTTATTCAGCTGGCTTCATCGAGGCCCTCTCGTGGCTGGCGGAGTGACTGTGAATTGACTTCGTGGGTTTGTGGCCCGCTCCGGGGCTCGTGGCGGCGAAGGCTTTTATTGAGCGCCGGGATACGAGGCTGCATGGGCGCCGACCGGGCTGCCCTCGAACGCGCGATCCAGCGGGGCGAGCGCGAGGGCGGCAGCGTCGAATTCAAGGAGCGATTGACCGAGGATCTCCACCTATCTGAGGGGCGACTCGAAAGTCTCACCGCCCAACTGCGCCATCGGGTCCTGTCGGGTGAGGGCGAGGCAACGTACGTCATCGGGGTCACCGACGACGGAGGAATCGCCGGAATCCCCCCGGCCGACTTTTCCGAATCGATGGACGTCTTGAGTCTGCTGGCCGAGGAAGCCGGTGCCCACATTGCGGACGTCGAGACGTGGAGTGCGCCAGCCGAGGCCGACGGCGACAGCGGTCTTGTGGGTCTGGCGACGATCCGAGAAGGAGGTGTCCTCGAAGACGATGGACACATCGTCGTGGGGACGGCCGGCCACGTCGACCACGGCAAGTCCACGCTCGTTGGGTCGTTGGTCACCGGGCAGGACGACGACGGACAGGGTGGCACTCGGGCGTACCTGGACGTCCAACCACACGAGGTCGACCGAGGGCTGTCGGCCGACCTTTCATACGGCGTATACGGCTTCGATGCCGACGGTGACGCCGTCAGAATGGACAACCCCGACCGGAAGGGGGACCGTGCCGCGGTGGTCGAATCCGCCGATCGCCTCGTCTCGTTCGTCGACACGGTGGGCCACGAACCCTGGTTACGCACGACGATCCGCGGCCTGGTCGGCCAGAAACTGGATTACGGTCTGTTGACCGTTGCGGCCGATGACGGCCCCACCAAGACAACACGGGAACACCTCGGTATCCTGCTCGCGACGGATCTTCCGACGATTGTTGCCATCACCAAGGTCGACTTGGTGAGCGAGGATCGCGTCCAGGAGGTCGAACGGGCCGTCGAAGGCCTCCTCCGCGATGTCGACAAGACGCCGCTTCGAACCGAACGCCACGGCGTGAACACGGCCGTCGAGGAAAGTAGCGAGACTGTCGTCCCGGTCGTGCGGACGAGTGCTGTTACCGGAACCGGGCTGGACACGCTGGACGATCTGTTTCGCCGCCTGCCGAAGACGGTCGACCGGACCGAAACCGAACCCTTCAGAATGTACATCGATCGGACGTACAACGTGACGGGGGTCGGTGCCGTGGCGTCGGGGACAATCCAGTCCGGCCGGGTTGAGGCGGGAGACGAGTTGTTACTCGGTCCGATGCAAGATGGTGGGTATCGCCGGGTAGAGGTGCGCTCGATCGAGATGCACTACCACCGCGTTGACGAAGCCACGGCTGGTCGGATCGTGGGCATCGCACTCAAAGGGGTTCGCGAAGCCGATGTCGAGCGCGGGATGGCCTTGCTCCCGATCGAGAGCGATCCCGGGTCAGTCCGTGAGTTCGAAGCCGAAGTCGTCGTTCTGAACCACCCGACGCGAATCGGTGACGGATACGAACCAGTCGTCCACCTGGAGACGATCAGCGAAGCCGCGGCGTTCTACCCTGCAGAGGGACAACTGCTCCC
>CAZKGF010000058.1:0-10165 GCA_964552115.1 uncultured Halobacteriales archaeon | reverse complement strand
CTGCACAACCCAATAAACTGGTCGTTGAACGGATCTATGCGCAACAGGCTGCTAGAGCGAAATGCGCCTGTACAGACGATCGCAAAGATCGCTCCCCACGATCTTCACGAAAAAAGCCGGGCCGGTTTTTTTACCGGCCCGGCTTTTTTATCGAAGATCCCCCTCGCTTCAGGACACTTTACTCCCCGCCGCTGAAGACGAACGGATAGTTGATGACGCAGATACCGCCGTCAGGCTTCTCAAAGCGCATCCGTTTGATGACGCGCATGATACAGCTTTCGACTTTCCGGTTGTTGACAGTGGAGCTGGCGATGGACGTCGACTTCACCTGACCCTCCAGCCCAATCTTCCACTGCGCAATGACTTTCCCTTTCAACTCCGGATTCGTCTGCAACTGCTTCTCGTAGCAGTATTGGATCGCATTGGATTTCGATTCGACGACCCGACGCAGGTTGCCCTTGTCGCAGAAGTCACCAACATCGGGAGTTCCCCGATCCATCTTCGGCTCGACCTTCTTTTTTTCCTTTGTTCCGATCTTGGCGCCGGTGCCTGTCCCGCCTCCAGTATCAACCTCGCCGAGGCCGTGGACACGCCCGAATCCTTCGCCGCCCCCTCCTGAGCCACTTCCCCGCAAACCCATTCCCCCCTGGCCTCGCCCTACCTGCAGGTCGCTCCCCTCGCCACTCATGGCGACGTTCATCTTCGAGTCGAATCCATCCTGATTACCAAAGATGTTTTTGAGGGGCCCTCCGCCGAGATTTTTGGAGGCCAGCATCTTGTTGACCCCGAGATTTTTGACGTCGACCTCTTTTTCCATCGGCCCGTCGTTTTTCGGAACCTTGGATTCTTCCATCTTCTTGTCCTCATCCCCGAATTTCCCCTCCTCTCCACCGGCTTTCTTTCCGGTCGTGTCTTCCTCGGGCTCCTTTTGCTTTTCCTGCTCGGCCGGGTCATCGACGTCCTTGACCATCACTTCGACGAACCGATCCGGAATCTTGCGCTCCTCGAGTTCCGGGTTGATATCGAACGCGAGGAAACACAAAAGGAGAAACGTAAGATGGGCCACCGCCGCAATTGCAACCGTCCCGAGCACCGGGGCATCGATTCCGGTCATCCCCCGACCGGCAACCGCAGCCGGCTCCCCGAGAGCCTGAAAATACACCTCCAGGTCCCCGATCTTCAACAAACCCCAGTCTCCGCGCGCGATTTCGAACTCGTAGACCGAAACCGGACCACTGTTCGTCGAGATCGTACCGGCCGAGACCGCTCGTTCTTCGGCGAGTTCCTCGACTGAATACTTTTCTCCGTCCAGCTGGACGCTCCCCTCGAGATCCTCGGTAAACCGGACGGTATAGCCGTCCTCTCCCCGCTCGAACATCTCGAAGGCATCGCCGAACCCGTCGGCCGGCGTGACAAAGTCGTTGGCTTCGTCGTTCCCGATCTCGACGACGGGATCGGACGTACGCGTGAAGGTCCGCTCCTCGTGGACCGTTCCTCGGTAGACGAGCGCAACTCGCAGACTGTGGTTGTTCGAACTCACCGGATGGCTCCCTTGCTTCGAAACCTCACTGCATTACCGGGCGCCGAGGCGCCGACTCTCGGTTCATTGACTGCGACGGTCACGCCGCGCTCCGACGGCCGTTTCTGGCACTTTGTCAGTCGGACAATCGCCAAGGGCGACGGCACGATACGGCTCGCACTCACGAGCGTCAAGTCCGCCCCTCCCACCAGGCGCCGCGGCCGCTGGCTCCCGCCGCGGCGGCGAGCGCAACAGCGTCTCATCCATTGCTGACAACGGCCGGAGGCAGATGTTCCATCCAGTTTGCTTGGAAACCCTTCCAGGGGTGATACACTCGATGGTGAACTTGCGTTGATTCGATCGGTGCCTCCGGAGCGCTCATGATGTCGTCCGTGCGCCCACTACAGGTCGTCCCCTTCGCCATCCTCGGCTTCGTACTCGGGGTCGACTCGGGCTTCGCCCAGCAGGACGACTCGGAGACTCGCACCATCGACGGAGAAGAAGTTCAACAGTCCGAGGCTCTTGAGGAGAACGAACAGGATGAATCGGACGCCTCCTCGAGCCGTCCCGACAAACGCCCCGGAATCGAGCAATTCGACGATGTCACGCGAGAGCGTGTCCGGCCAGATGCACTGCCGCCGGCCTCGCGGACGGAAGTACCGGATGTGCTCCGGGGTGACGCCAGTCGTCTACCCGATCCTCCCTCTGCCGACCAGTTGAACGAGACAGCGAGTCGATTGCAGCCGCGAGTCTACGAAATTGTCGCCCTCAAATCCCCCGACGCCCCGGGAGAGTCGACCTCGATCATCCACCGGGGTCAGGCAGTCCTCGTCTCTCACCCCGACAAGACGGATGCCCCGCCGATTCTCATCACCTCGTATTTCTGGCTGCGAGATGCCGAACGGTTGTTCATCGTACCGAAAGGAACTTCGCTCTCACGGGACCAACAGGAAGGAACGCCGTCCCTCGAGGATCGATCGCTGCAAGAGGTCAGCGTCGATGGTCGAACCGACGGCTGGCTCGAGGAACACCGCAGCCAGCTAGTCGAGGCCAAGCTGTATCGCCCCGACAAACACCGCAATCTCGTGACGGTTGTTCCCTCTCCGCCCGACGCCCTGGACCTGCCCGAAAAAGGGCTCAGCTTGTTCGATCTGGACGACGATTCCCCCGTCCGACTGTACGGCTTCAGCCCGGCGACGGGCTCGGGTCTGCAGCAGACTCGTCTCCTCGAGTCGCATCCCAAAAAAGATGCCTTGATGTATTATCTGCAAACCCCGTTCTCCGTCGTATTCGGGGCCCCGATCGTCTCCTCGAACGGCGAACTTCTGGTCTTAACCGCCTTTCGACATCCGGACGATCGAGACGTGGTTCTCACCATCCCACCCGCGCCCATCGAAACGTACATCGGGGAAGTGCTCAGTCGACTCTAATCCACCTGCGGACGCTCCGCATGTTTGGCCTCGAATCCGCCGCACTGCCAACCCGACGATCAACGTGCCACCCACCCTGTATCCCCTGGACGATCAACGTGCCACCCACCCTGCATCTCCCACGATCAACGTGCCACCCACCCTGCATCTCCCTGAGTCTACTCCACTTTTCGCCACTCGTGGACGTTCCCATTAATGTCGGGGCATCAAGAATTTTCAGTTCGTTGCCACTTCGAGAATCGAGACGATGACTCCCACCCCGGACAACCTTGTCGAGACCCTCGACCGATTCCAGGACGACTGGACCGGAAGGACCTTCGTGGTGGGGTGGAGCGGCGGCCTCGATTCGACGGTCCTCCTCGACCTCTTGAGACGGGTCGCCCACCGCCACGAGCTCGAACTCGTCGCCGTTCACGTCCATCATCACCTCCACGAGCATGCACGGACGCGTGCCGCTTTTTGCCAGGCAACGGCGGCTAACTGGAAGCTCCGGCTGCTCGTCGAAGAGATCTCTCCGCGCGAAGCAACACCTTCCCTCGAGGCACAACTACGGCGACAGCGGTACGGAGCGCTCGGCGAAGCGGCGGAACGGGTGGGCGCCGACCTAGTGCTGACTGCCCACCAGGCGAACGACGCTGTGGAAACGGCCCTGATGCGATTCCTTCGCGGCACCGGCGGAGCCGGTCTGACAAATCTCGCCCCTAAGAACGCCTTCCACCCGGAAGACGAGCCAGGCCCGGTTGTCTCGTGGCCAAACATCGCGCTGTTGCGGCCGCTTCTTTCGCTCGATCGCGACTCCCTTTCGAAGTACGCCCGGGAACGACGACTTAAATGGCGAGATGACCCTGCGAATACCAACCCGTCGTTCACGCGCAACCGTCTTCGCCAGCGGGTCGTCCCGCACCTCAAACGAGAAGCAGGATCCCTTCAGCCAATGTTGCGAACACTCGACAATGTCGCCGATGAGACTGCCCATCTCAGCTCGGGAGTTCGGCGCCTCCGGGAACAGAGTCGGCGGCCGGCTCCATCGTTCGGAGCAATCGCGTTCGAAACGAAGTCCCTCGCAGCGACATCGCGCACCGAACTTACCGCCCTTCTTCGCCGCAGCGCTCACGAGTTGCCCTCGCCTCCCCGCTGGACTCGCGAGCGGCTCGAGGCCGCGGTCGACGCCGTCGACGCGGTTCACTCCGGCAGGAGCAATCACGAACGGCTGGCGCTGGCCGGCGCGACCCTAGTCGTCGAGCCCACAAGAGTCACTCTCGCTCAATCCCACGGGCGGGGAGGACGGGATCTGCTCGATCGCCGAGCCGTCCCTCGCAGTCTGCCGCTCGAACCCGAGGTCTCCGTTCGCTGGTTCGATCAGGCCCTTTCCGGCCGAATTCTCACCCCCGACACTCCGACTGACTTCCCGACTCGTCGAGACACGGCTTGGTTCGACGCCGACCACCTGTTCGATCCCCTGAAAATTCGAGGCCCCATCCCAGGGGAACAGTTCTCCGCCCTCGGAGCCTCCGGGACAACCTCCCTGTCCGATGTCCTTCGATCGCATTGCATCCCCCGCTCCCGGCGCTGGCACTGGCCGTGCCTGGCCTCACCTGGACGGTCCGACGACCAGGAAGGTGAATGCCTCTGGGTCTGTGGCCTCCGCCAGAGCCAATCCGCGACGATCACTGCCTCGACTGAACACGTCTTTGAAGTCAAAATCACCCGGCTCGAACCGTGAGACTAACAGCCCCTCCCCAGGTCGTGGCAACCCGAGGCGGCTTCGAACGTCTTCCCCTCTTGGGAATGGATTCGGAATTTCATCGAACACCTGCCGTTTCAATGAAACGGTTCCTCCGGGTCGCCCGGAGGTCAACCCTCGTCACTCGAAGTCCTTGCCCCCCTGTCGGTTGAACTCCCTGAGACGTTGGTGTTATGGATTTGCCAACTCTTTCGAGGGAGCCGCGACCTGCCGAGGCATCGCGTTTACCTCTTTGAACGAGGAGATCCGTGCTTAACAAAGTCCCCCTGCGTGCTTGGCTTTTCTGGGCCGTCCTGATCATCCTAGGGATCATCGTCTTCAACATCCTCAGCGATTCTTCTCCGGAACGCGCCGAGGTGACCTTCAGCGAATTCCGCAAGGCCGCAGCGGCCGGCGAGGTCGAATCGGTCGAAGTCAAAGATCTCGACGTCAAAGGCACCTTCGACGAAACGTACGCACAGGAACACCAGGACGGAACGAAGTCCTTTTCGACCGTCGGACCCGTCGGCCAAGATCTCCAGGACGTGCTGATGCGGCACGACACGGAGATGACCTTCGAGGAAGCCGAGGAGAGCGGCATCTGGCAGCAGGTGTTGGTCACCTCGATCCCGCTGTTACTTTTGGTCGTCGTCTTGATCTTCGTGATGCGCCAGTTCCAGGGCGGCAGCGGCAAGGCGATGACCTTCGGCAAATCGACCGCCCGGCTCCTCAACGAAACCGGCAACACGGTGACCTTCGAGGACGTCGCCGGCATCGAGGAGGCCAAAGAGGAACTCCAGGAGATCATCGAGTTTCTCAAAAACCCCAAGAAATTCACCCGCCTCGGCGGCCGCATCCCCAAAGGCGTGATTTTGATGGGGGCTCCCGGCACCGGCAAGACTCTACTGGCCCGGGGGGTCGCCGGAGAGGCAGGCGTCCCCTTTTTCTCGATCTCCGGCTCCGACTTTGTCGAGATGTTCGTCGGCGTCGGCGCCAGCCGCGTGCGGGACCTGTTCGAACAAGGCAAAAAGAAGGCTCCGTGCATCATCTTTATCGACGAGATCGATGCCGTCGGCCGCAACCGTGGCGGTGGCATGAGCGGGGGCCATGACGAGCGCGAGCAGACCCTCAACCAGCTCCTGGTCGAGATGGACGGCTTCGAGTCCAACGAGGGCGTCGTGTTGATTGCCGCAACAAATCGTCCCGACGTCCTCGATCCCGCCTTGTTGCGGCCCGGCCGCTTCGATCGCCGCGTGATGGTCCCCCCTCCCGATGTTCGGGGTCGCGAAGAAATCCTCGACATCCACACGCGCCGGACCCCGGTTGCCCCCGATGTCGACCTGTCAAAAATCGCCCGCGGCACTCCGGGGTTCTCCGGTGCGGACCTCGAAAATCTCGTCAACGAAGCCGCGCTTCTCGCTGCGCGCAAAGACAAAGACCGAGTGGAAAACGACGACTTCGAGGCGGCCAAAGACAAGGTCTTGATGGGGGTCGAGCGGAAAAATGCGGTGGTCAGTGACGAAGAGCGGCGAGTGACCGCCTATCACGAGGCAGGTCATGCGCTGGTAGCCCTCCTGCAAGACGGCACCGATCCGGTCCACAAGGTCACGATCATCCCACGGGGCCAGGCGATGGGAGTGACCCAGCAGCTGCCGGAAGACGACAGCAACATGATGAAAAAAGACTACGTCGAGAAACGCATCTCGGTGATGATGGGAGGACGCAGCGCCGAAGAGGTCGCCTTCGGCGAAGTCACCACCGGCGCCGGCAATGACATCGACGTCGCAACCGATCTCGCTCGAAAAATGGTCTGTGAGTGGGGAATGAGTCGACGCGTCGGGCCCATGTCGTACGCCGAGAGCAACGACTCTCCGTTCCCCGGCCAACAACAGCCGACCACCGCAAAACCGTTCAGCGAATCGGTCGCCAAAGAGATCGACGCCGAGGTGCGACGCATCGTCAACGAACAACACCAGCGAGCCAAGGACATTCTCGAGGCCAATGCCGACCTTCTGGAGACGATGGCCGAGGCGCTGCTGGAGTTTGAAGCTCTCGATTCCGACGAGATTCAGATTTTGCTCGACCGAACAACTCTCGAAGCGGTCCGAGAGTATCGACAGGCCCAACAAAAACGCCGCGACGAAGAATCCGAGCGAATACCAAAGACGGATTTTGACACCGAACTCAAGGACAAACCGAACGACAAGAATGTCCCTGTCGGCAATTTGACGCCGTCTCCCAACTCCTGACATCGCCGGTGGGGAATCCGACGGTGGCACAACCGAGGGATTCGTGTCCTTCAAATTTTTCCGATAATGGCCGGTTGTCCGTTACACTACCGACGGTGACGAACGAAAAAGTGCTCGATACTGTCATGCTTTTTGGGCGGAGGGCGGAACGAGAAGCCAACTCACTGCAGTTTCGCCCACGAACGGGATTCGTATCGACCTCGTTGACGAGTTTGCAAATTGCGGGTGAGACCAATCGATGAGTATTGTGGCCAAACCCACCGAGCGGCCTGCCTTCCCACCCATTGAAGCTGGGAGTCGAACGCTCCAGTTCGGCGACCGATTCCACTTGATGGGGGTCGTCAACGTCACCCCCGATTCCTTCTCGGACGGGGGGGATTACTTCGACCGCGAACGGGCCATCGAGCACGCAATCGAGCTCGCCGAACAGGGTGCCGACATCGTCGACATCGGGGGAGAATCGACGCGTCCCGGTGCCGATCCAATCCCGGCCGAGCGAGAAGCTGATCGCGTACTTCCGGTAGTCGAAGCCGTCGCCGAGCAGGTGGAGGCGATCGTCTCGATCGACACGACAAAAGCCGAGGTCGCCCGGCGCGCCGTCGAATGCGGGGCCGGTATGATCAACGATGTGAGCGGCCTCGGTTTCGACGAGAAGATGGGTCCCGTGGTGGCTGAAACGGGGGTGGCATATGTGTTGATGCACATCCTCGAGGACCCATCGACGATGCAACAAGCCATCGGCTATGACGATGTAATCGAGGACGTCTCTGATTACTTTCACAGGCGGCTCGCTCGCGCCGCCGATGCGGGGATCGATCGCAACCAGATCATCCTCGACCCGGGCATCGGATTCGGCAAGACTGTCTCTCAAAACTATCGGCTGATACGAGAAGTACACCGCTTTTTTGAGTTCGACCGCCCGCTGCTGTTGGGGACGAGCCGCAAAAGCTGTATCGGCGCGGTCGTCGACCGCCCTCCCAAACAGCGTGGCTGGGGGACTTCGGCCACCGTCGCCTGCGGGCTCATGGCGGGCGCCGACCTCGTGCGTGTTCACGACATCGCCGAGATGATAGACGTCGTACGGGTTACGGAAGCCATCGCCGGCCTCCGCGACGCCGACTGATTGTTCGCCGCTGGTCGCCCGGACAAGGCATGGAACAGCTGTTCGAGATATTCCGAGTCGACAACTGGACCGGGGTGGTGCTGGTCGTCCTGGATCTCGCGATCGTCTACTATGTCATCTACCGGATCTTGCTTCTGATCAAAGGCACCCGGGCGGTCCAGATGCTGATCGGACTGGTGCTGATTCTTGTCTTTTATTTTCTCTCCCAGGACGGTTATCTCAACCTTTCGACGACCCACTGGTTCATCGAACGATTCATCACAAACTTCATCATTATCATCGTAATCATCTTTCAACGAGACATTCGGCGAGCCCTCGCCGAAGTCGGACAAACCTCATTGTTGTCGGGCACTCGAGCCTTCGAGGAGACCCAGGTCATCGAAGAGATCATCAAAGCCAGTATGATGCTCTCTTCTCGCAAAATCGGCGGCCTGATTGCCATCGAACGCGAAGCCGACCTGACCCACTACACCGAAGAAGGCATCAAACTGGGGGCGGATGTCTCCAAGGACATCTTATTCAACCTCTTTTTACCGGAACACCAAAACCCCCTGCACGACGGGGCGGTCATCATTCAGCAAAGCCGTGTTTCGGCCGCCGGCTGTTTTTTGCCGTTGACCAACAACCCCGCCGTCGAAAAGTCGCTAGGCACCCGCCATCGTGCGGCCATTGGCCTCTCCGAGGAGACTGATGCCGCCGTCGTTGTCGTCAGTGAGGAGACGGGCACGGTCTCCATTGCGTTCAACGGGGACCTGTACCGCGAACTCGATGCCGCCGAAATGCGCGAATTGTTGCAGAAACTGTACAGTGGGGAGCCGTTTACAATCCGCCGATCGAGTTTTCTGGAGCGCTTTCAGCAGCGACACTCCGAGAGGTCCGAGGGAGACGCACCGCCGGCGGGGAAAGGCACTGAACAATGATGACTCGACTCAAAGAACTCGCCCAGGGACTCCGACAGGGGCTTCGAAGCGTCTTTGTCCGGAATTTTCATCTCAAAGCGATCGCGCTGTTGCTTACCTTCGCCCTTTATCTTTGGGTCGGTGAAGACCGTGAAACTCAAATTATCGCTTCGGCTCCACTCCAGTTTTCGGTTCCCAAAGATCAAATGCTGGTGGAACCGACGATCGATCAAGTCAAAGTGACCCTCCGAGGACAGTGGTCGACTCTCAGTGATTTCGACCAGAGCAATCTGAAACCGGTCGTCGTCGAGTTGGACGAAGAGGATGACGAGCGGATGGTGCCGATCACGGCGGAATCGGTCCAGATTCCCCCGGGACTGCGGGTTGTCTCCATCGAACCGAGTTTCGTGCGGGTCGACCTCGAAGAGACAACTTCGCGGGACCTGCCAGTCGAACCCCGAATCGTCGGTCGCACTCGCAATGCGCACGAGATCGGGCAAATCGCAGTTACCCCCGAATCGGTCACGGCCGTCGGTCCCGAGAGTGTACTCGACGATCTCGAGTCGCTTCCAACCGAACCCATCGACGTCACCGGTCGAGTCCGCTCGTTTGAGAAACAGGTTCAGCTTCGACCGGAAAACCCCCTGATCAACTACAGATACGAGGGGGCCGTGATGGTTTCGGTCCCCATTCGAGCGGAGGAAATTGAACGAACACTCGAGGGGATCCGGGTCGAAGCAGTCAACACCACCCAACGCACCAAGATCTCGCCCGCCAGTTTGGATGTCACCGTGCAGGGTCCCCGCTCGACGGTGGAGCAACTCGTCCCCGAGGCCATCCACGCCGTCGTCGATCTCGGTCCCCAGAAGAATTCGGCGCCCGGAAGGTTCGAAAAGGAGGCTGAAATCCGCAACCTCCCTTCTGAGGTCGAACTTATCGAAGTCCATCCAACCCACTTTGTCGTCGAGACTTTCGAACGGGAACAGACAGAGGGGAGTGATGCCGACGAACCAACCGATCCTGGCGACTGAAGACGAGACGCTCCGACGTCCATCAGTTCTCAGGGCCTACTCTTCACCGCCTTGACACACACCTTCGTACGAGATGATCGGCCTCCACTCACAATGACCGCTCTACCCCCCCCTGCCCTCCAGAGTGCCACCCACTCTGCATCCCCCTGACATTCCGGAAGATCCCGGCCGTCGAGGCATGACTCGGCGGC
>CAZKGF010000057.1:0-10186 GCA_964552115.1 uncultured Halobacteriales archaeon | reverse complement strand
CCGGCCACTCGGCCTCGACGACCAGACCGTCACCCCGAAGCAAATTCCACAGTTCCTCGCCGAGATATGGCGCAAGCGGAGCGATCAACCTCGTGAGGACGGAGAGGCCGCGACGGTAGACTGCGTCGTGGGGTGTGTCGTATGCAACGTATCGCCGGAGCAGCCCGGCGAGACTCCTGATTTCAGTAACGGCCTGGTGAAAGCGAAAGCGTTCGAAGTCGTCGGTCGTTGCGGCAACTGTTCGGTCGATCTCGCGAGCGACGTACTCGTCGTGGGACCGGTTCGTCTCTCGGGTCTCTCCATCTCCAGTAAAGGATTTGACCATCGTATATAGCCGCTGCTGGAGGTCGTAGGCACTCCCCACGTCTTTGGCGGTCCACTCGAAATCCTGTTCGGGGTGGGCCGCACTCAAAACGAATAACCTGGTGGTTTCGGCCCCATACTCGTGGGGCGTAACGACGTTGCCTTTCGTCTTCGACATCTTCTGCCCACCGTGGAGAACAGTTCCTTGATTGACGAGTTGTTGGACGGGTTCCCGGACGTCGAGTAATCCGAGATCGGCGAGCGCCCGGGCGAAAAACCGGATGTACAACAGGTGCAATACGGCGTGTTCTTCGCCACCGACGTAGACGTCGACCGGGAGCCACTCGGCTGCCCGGTCACGATCGAATGGAGCCGTCTCGAGATCGGGCGAGATGTACCGCAGATAGTACCACGACGAATCGACAAACGTGTCCATCGTGTCCGTCTCGCGCTCGGCCGGCCCGCCGCAATCAGGGCAGGTTGTCTCGACGAAGGAATCGATTTCGGTCAACGGGTTGCCGGTCGTCTGGACGAATTCAGGAAGCTCGATCGGAAGGTCTGATTCGGGCACCAAGACGGGCCCACAGGAGGGACAGTGCACAACCGGAATCGGGGTCCCCCAGTACCGCTGACGGGAGATGAGCCAGTCCCGAAGGCGATACGTCGTCCCCGATTCGACCGCCGAATGTTCGGCGAGCATCCGCTCGCGAGCCGCAGAACTGGCGAGGCCGTCGTACGCCTCGCTGTTGGTCAACATCCCCTCGGCCGTAAACGGTCGTTCGGCCACGTCGACCGCTTCCCCGTCCAGTGGTTCGACAACTTGTTCGAACGGGATGTCGTGTTCGCTGGCGAAGGCGTGGTCGCGCTCGTTGTGTGCTGGAACACCCATCACGGCTCCCGTTCCGACATCGTCGAGGACGTAATCGGCCACGTACACTGGCAACGCCTCACCGGTCACCGGGTGCAGTGCAGTCACGTCTGTTTCGACACCGGTCACGCCGGTTCCGTCGCCGCCGCCGGTTCGGGCCTCTCGATACGCTGCGACGGCAGGATCGGTCTCGGCCAGTTCCCGTGCCAGGTCGTGGCCTGGCGAGAGCGCGAGGAAGGTAGCGCCATACACCGTGTCCAATCGGGTCGTAAATGCCTCGACTGTGCCGTAGTCGGGGACGTCAAACGTGACCTGAGCACCCTCTCGTTTGCCGATCCAATTTCGTTGGGCCTCGCGCACCCCCTCGGGCCAGCCCTCCAAGTCATCGAGACCGGCGAGTAACTCTTCGGCGTAGTCGGTAATGGTGAAAAACCACTGATCGAGTTCCCGTTGCCCGACCGGCGTCTCACACCGCCAGCATACCTCTGCGCCATCGGCGTCGACGACCTGTGCGTCCGCAAGCACCGTTTCGCAGTCGGGACACCAATTCACAGTGGCTGCCTTGTATTCGACCAGGCCGGCCTCGTAGAACTCCCTGAAAAACCGTTGATTCCACCGATAATACGACGGTTCGTAAGTCGTGATTTCGCGAGACCAATCGTAGCCAAACCCCATCGTCTCCATCTCCTCGCGCATCTGCGTGATACACGAGCGAGTCCACGATTCGGGATCCGTATACCGTTCGTAGGCTGCGTTCTCGGCGGGGAGACCGAATGCATCCCACCCCATTGGATGCAACACGTCGTCGCCCTGCATGCGCCGATACCGTGCGTACGCGTCCGTTATCGCGTAATTACGGACGTGTCCCATATGCAGCGATCCGGACGTGTAGGGAAACATGCCGAGCACGTAGGTCGGGTCGGGTGCCTCGTCAGGAAGTTCGTAGACGTCTTCTCGCTCCCAGACGTACTGCCAGTATTCCTGTACACGGGCGTGATTGTAGCTTCCCTGCGACATGATCCAGTTAAGTGCCCGCCACTCCGGGGGCGGCCCATATGATTGTTCGGCACACGAGTCGGCGGCAGGCATTTCCGGCGACCCCGCCCACACGTCGGTATGCAAGTCACCTTCCTCGGAACGGGAAGTGCCATGCCCACTGGCCGCCGCAACCAAACCGGCCTCTTGTTCGAACGAGACGAGGAAACGCTCCTCATCGACTGCGGTAGCGGTGTCCTGAACGCACTCTCTCGGACCGAGGTGGGGTACGAAGGGGTCGAGACAGTGCTACTGACACACCATCACCTCGACCACGTCTCCGACCTGATGGTCCTCCTCAAGGCTCGCTGGCTCGCCGGTGCAGAAACGTTGACCGTGGTCGGACCGCCGGGAACCGAGTCGCTGGTCACAGGCCTCCTCGATGTCCACGAGTACATGCAAGACCGAGTTGACCTGACACTCCGGGACATCGACCCGACCGACAATGGGACGGCCCATCACGTCGCCGGCTTCGCGGTCCGGGCAATGGAAACTCGTCATTCGATGCCCTGCTATGCCTACCACCTCTCCCCGCCGGGCGAGGACGAGACATCGGTCGCGTTTTCCGGAGATACGGAGGCCTTTCCCGAGTTGATAGAATTCGCAGACGGTGCTGGAATACTGATCCACGACTGTTCGTTTCCCGACGCAGTCGACGTGGCGAATCACCCCACGCCAGCGACCTTGGGGGAGACACTCGCGGCGGCCGATGCCACCGTTGGCCGCGTCTACCTGACACACCTCTACCCACACACGGACGGAAAACACAGCGAGATGCTCGACTCGATCGCGGACAACTACGACGGCGATGTCCGACTGGCCAGCGACGGGCTATCAGTCGATCTCGAGGCAACCGAGTGAGCGGTCGGCCGTCTCACTCGAGGCGGTATCGGAGGAGAGCGGCGATCCCGCCGAGATTGCGGAGTTGTTGGCCGGGATCGAACTCGCCGGAGAAAACGGTCACCTCACCGCCTTTTTGCTCGGTTGTCTCGATTATGTCATCGACGTCGACTGCCCAGTCACCCTCGCCGTGGCGCTCGGCTCGGAGCCGTTCGTCGAGGACGAGGAGATGCTCGATTGCGCCGTACTCCGCCGCTTCGGCGACTGCCTCCGGACCGTACGCGACTTCTACCCCCGACGCCAAGCGGTCCATCAGTTCGTCGATCAGTTCGGTTTCGGCGGCGATCCGGGTCTGCTGTTGGACCTCCTCGACGGCGCCTCTGTTGAGCACTTCGTGGACGCCTCGGTCTCCGACGGCACTGGTATCCACGGTTCGAATCCGCTCTGTCAACTCGGGTGCCTCGGATTCGATGTGGTCGAGTGCATCCTGTTTGGTAAATCCGGGACCGGCCAGAATGATCGCCTCGACGTCCATCCGTTCGAGCACCGACACTAATTCCTCGAACAGTTCCGCACGCGGTCTGGCGTAGTCGCCCTTTCCGGTCGGGCCGGTCAGTGCTGCCCGCTCTTCGGTGCCGTACTGGGCGACCGTGTGGACGTACGCCTGGCCCTCCTCGACGGTCGCGATGGCGACATCGGGATTCTCCGTCGCTTCGACGGCCGTCTCTATCCGATCGAGTTGGTCCGGTTTCCACCGCTTCTCGACTTCCACCTCGTCGTGCTCCTCGACGTTGAGCGTGTGGTGAGCCCCGAGTTGGTCCTCGCGGGAGCAGTCGGCGATAATCCCAGCGATGCGAAGTCGGTTTTCGAATGTTGCAAACTCGACATCGTCCACTTCGAGTTCCACCCACAGGTGTTCACGCTCTCCGCCCGTATCCCGGAGTTGTTCGTCGGCCCGCTGAATCCGACGGGTCGTGTCACCGCCGACGCGGTCATCCGGTTCGACGACGTGTGAAATGTGCCAGAGGTCATCGAGACTTTCCGGCACCAGCGTCAGTCGCTCCCGGCCTCCTTCGGTCCGGTACCGGTCGGCAATGCGCATAGCTGGATTCCGGGACACCGGAGTAAGTGCGTGCTGGTTCACAGAGACGCCGAGCCGCGAGCCTCAGTCGAGGATCCGACTGCCCCCCGGAGGCAAAAACTCCTGAATCAAGTCGGGGCTCGCAACTTTCCGAACGAATGCTTCGTCCGCGAAGCGATCCTTGAACGCCCGGTAGAGCCGTTTCGCGACGTCGTTTTGGGCGAATCGACCCGGCTCTACGCTGATGGCCGTCGCCACCCGTGGCTCGATCGCCGCCGGTGGGCCACCGAGGACGCGCGTTTCTGGTTCGCAGGCGATCCCGATCCCGACGCCGACCGGGATGTCCCGGTAATAGGTTCGCTCACCACGAATGGCAAACCCACCTTTTTCCAGGTATTCACCGCTTTCGGGCGTCTTCGAGACTTGGTCTGGCGAGACGGCGTAGGCGTCGCCCGCGAACCGACCGTCTTTCCAGACCGAGGAGTAGGATACGGCGAATTTGGCGGCTTCGTGGCGGCTGGATTCAGGCAGATCGATCTCGTCGCTGGTTGCTTCGCTGGGCCCCGTCGCCTTGAGGATCGTGACAGGGCCACCATGGGCCTGGGCGTGGAAGAAGAGGTCACCCCGCTCGAGGTACTTTTGGACTAATTCCTCGTTTTGATCCGCATTTCGACCGCCGATCACCAGGTAATCGTCCGTCGTGTGAAACCAGCGAAACCGTTCGTACCACTCCTCGCTCTGTCGGATCGGGATCGAATCGCGAGACAACCAGTCGACTGCTGGTTCCGCGGAGGTGTCCTCAGTTTCGGACGGCTCCTCCTCGGCTTCCCAGTCAGCTTGTTGCTCTCGAATCGATTCGAGTTCGGCTCGGGTATCGGCGATGGCAGCTTCTGCGCCGCTGCGCTTTTCCTCGACTGCCTTGGCTTCCTGATAGAGGCGGTCGGCGTTGTGTTCGACTCCTTCGGAGACGTCGAGTGTCACCGTTTGGTCGTCCAATGAAACCGTCACAGTTCCCGCACTGGCGTCGATTCCCTCGACTGCGGTAGCCGCTTGAATCCCCTGTTCGCGACCCTCGGCGAACCGCTCCTCGATGTCTTCCCACGGAGTGTCTTCGGCTCGTGCCGCCCGGATCGTCGAGAGGATGTCGTCCACGAGATCGTAGTGAGCGTACAGCGCCTGTGCCGCCGCTCTGAGGTCGTCGGCCTCCGCTTCGAAATCCTCGATGGCGGATTGTTGTTGCTGGATGATTCGTTCGTGTTTCTCGATCTCTTCTTCGAAATCCGGCCGCTGGCGCTCGCTCTCGCTTTCGGCACCTTCCTCCAAGTGACCGAAGTACGCGTCTAACGCACCCGTGAACGTCTCGTACTCGGTTCGGGAGAGGTCCCTGTATTCCTCGAGGGCCACCGGTGTTGCGTCGACTGCCTGGTCGTCCTCCTCGTACACGTACGGGTCGAGGTCGCCGCTGCGAAGCCGTTCACCGAGGTCGTCGACAGTCTCGTAGAGCGCAGCCACCGCATCCTCCTCTACCGCCGCTATCTCGCGGGTCTTCGGAACCCCTGCTCGGGTACACAGTTCCTCGGCCCAGAGACCGCCGAAGTTGAGTTGGGTCGCAAGCGTCCGCACGACATCTGTATCGGAATCGCGGAGGCGCGCTTCGAACGACGCTCGGTCGACAGCCAGGGGATTGAACCGGGCGCCTGGGAATTCGTACGGGGCTCCGGGGGCGACTGTCCGGGATTTGAGTCGGACAGTCCGAACACAGTCGATCACGTCGCCAGCCCCGTCCAACACGACTACGTTTCCGTCGCCGAACAGTTCTGCCACGACGGTGGTCGAATCGTCGTCACGGCGAAAGTCGAGTTCGAGAACTCGATCGAATTCGTACTGCTGGACGTCGGCCAGTTCCGCCCCCGCCAGCCGATTGCGCAACATCATAGCGAAGTCGGGTGGCCGCTCGGGGGCATCGGGGACGGTATCCGGATCTGCCACGCGGACGTGTTTCGTATCGCCGACGTGAACCAAGAGTTCGATCCGGCCGCGTTCGTGATGGCGCAGTTTGAAGCGGACAAAATCGTCAGGATAGAGATACACTTTGTCGACACCGGCACCAGTGAAGCCCTGGAGCTCCCCAGACAACGCCGCGATATCGACGCTCGTGAGCTCCCGCTTCGGTTCCATATCCCGGCCTAGTCAGACTGTCCCGAAAGAGGTGTCGTTCGGAGTTACTGTGAGGGATTTCAGTTCGTTAGCAGGGGGCCTGGATCGGGCCGACGTTACCCCAATCCCAGTACTCGGCCACGACTCCCTGGGTTTCGAGGCGGCGGAGATAGCCGCTGTCGACACTGATGAAGAAGGTGATCGAT
This sequence comes from uncultured Halobacteriales archaeon, assembly GCA_964552115.1. GTDB lineage: Archaea > Halobacteriota > Halobacteria > Halobacteriales > Haloarculaceae > CAZKGF01. The sequence goes on along the minus strand of CAZKGF010000057.1, from coordinate 3,696 downwards.
TCCGGGTTCCCGAACTCTCCCGCCGGGACGTGAAACTCCCACATCGCCTCTCCGTCGATCGTCTGCTGTCCCGTGGGCGTGAGCGAAGCCCATTGCTCGAAATTTGTCTGGGTATCCTCTGTCCCAGCAAACTCCTCCGTGTCGACGTCCGGGAGCGGCGTTGCACCGGCTCCAGAAACCGACGTACACTGTCCGCCAGCCTCCATATACAACTGTCCACCAACCTGGTACATGTCCACGGTCATCCCCTGATAGACAGTTTGGGAGTGATAGTCCCCTTCGTGCCATTCACCGGTCATCTCCATGCTGACGTCGCCTCCCTCGTACCCACTGAAGTCGACGCGGTACCGATACGAGGTTTCGAACTGTGTCTGAACAGCGCCCAAGGTAGTCTGTGACGGCGGTGAGTCAGTCGGTGTAGACCCTGATGAGTCGGTCTGTGTATCTGTCGACCCGGATCCTGCGGTTCCCCCATCGTCTCCCGAACCACCGTCTTGCGTCGCTGTCGGTTGATTCGACCCGCCATCGTCAGGGTCATCGGTCTCGTCAGTCGTTGGCGTGGGATTCGAATCGCCCGTGGTGCCACCACTACACCCGGCGATTCCGAGCGTCGCGCCTGCAATCATGGTGGACACGAATCGGCGTCGTTGCATGTCACCAATGATAGATGTCGACGTATTAAATGGTTCCGTAGGACGCGTCAGGCGGTGCCCCGATCGAACTGGTCGCACCTATCGCGACTGTGATCCGTTTGGACTACCCGGACCGGACCGAGGATTGGATTCGTCGTCCTCAGTTTGTCGCGCAGTCCGCTCGGCCTGTCGACAGGAGACGGTCAATCGACGGGTGTGTGCTGCGCGTCGAAGAGCATAGAGGATCAACCCGCTGCCGGCACTCACGACCAGAATGACGACGGCCAGTCCAGCGATGGTTTCCATGGTCGCTGTCACCCGAGAAAGATATCGACGATATCGCTCGTGCCCTGTGTGTCGTCTCGATAGAATTCCGAATACCCACACGCGGTACAAGAGACGACCTTGAATTGATTCGTTTGAATATCGAATAACTTACTGAGACCGTCGCCAGTCGTGGACATTACACCGACATCCGTGTCCATCTGTCCACACTTGGGACATCCCCGTCCATCGCTATCGTCCGTATTACCGACCATATACAAAACCACGGGGGGATCAATCAAGTGACTGGTGCAAGGTCAAACGACCGTTGAACCGTGCTCAGTCGAGGACCCGCGCAACCCACCGGTCGGGATGGTCGAGTTCGTCATCGGTCGGCAAGGTTTCCGGCCGGTCCCAGACGTGCGAGGCTGCGGGCAGGCCGTGGTCGTCGACGACTGCCTCGAAAAACCGCTTCCCCCGCTCGTATTGCCGTCGCTTGATACTTAATCCCAAGAGGCGTCGCACCAGACGCTCCAGCGGGCCCCTGCCCTGACGGCGGCGGTCGAGTTTCCGTCGGATATCTGTGTATTCACCATCCGATGCTCTGTCCATCACCAGTTCGGCGTACCCTTCGACTGCCGTCATCGTCGTGTCCAGTTCACCGAACGTTTCTCGGTCGATCGAGCCGAGCGAGAGGTCGGAGACGGCGTCTTCGAGTGCGCTTTCCAGATAGGACGGGAGCCACGGAGCGGCGCCGAATTCGGCCGCGTGCGTTACTTCGTGAAACGCGATCCACTGCCGAAATCTCGCTGGGGAGACGTCCAACGTTGTGGCAACGCGGGCGATATTCGGCTTGACGAAGTACAACGCGTGGTCGTCACCATCTGCCAGGAGTAACGGATCGTACTGACCGAGCACGTGGCGGGCCAGAAAGCTGGTCATGACGGTCATCGAGCCGGTATTGAGTACGCGTGCGGGACCCGGCACGTGACCAACCTCCCGCTCGATCGGCGACATTACCCGCTCGAACGTGGAGAGGTTGGCGTCGATCCAGTGGTGGCGATGCTGGATCTGAATCGTTTCAGGGAGTGCAAAGTCGATCCCCGTTACGGCTGCGACCTGGTCGCTTGCGGTCCGAACATCCGCGCTGTAGGCAGCACGTTCGTCCGCCGAAACGGACAGCTCGCCGGCAGGCGTTGCAGCTTTCGCTGCCGTCGCCACTGCATCCCAGTCGATCGCACCGTCACCGCCAGCACCGGTGACCGCGCTCACACTCCGATAAAACTGCATACCTCGTCTGCGCGCTCGGCGGGGATAGGTCTACGGGCTTACTCCTCGGCTTCGATCCCTTCAACGTCCGGGAGTTCCGGTTCGTCTGAGCGAACCAGCTTTCTGACCGCCGCTGCGATGAGAACGAGGACGACCAGACCGGCGAGAAACGGAGCGATCGGCGGTTTGTCGTCACCGCCGTCAGCACGCTCTTCGGCCTCAGCTTCGTCGGCCTCCTCGCCACTGAACGGGGCCGTGGCAGTGAACGATGCATCGTCTAGGTGAATCTCGAGGATCGTTAGATCGACCATGATGAGTCTAGGAGAGAGCGAGGCTTAGGGGTTGTGCCCGCCGGAGCTTTGAGGTGAGCCCAGAGAGAACTACCGCCATGGATCGAGATCGCCGAGCGTTTCTCGAGTCGCTATTGGAAACGTCGACGCCGTCCGGGTTCGAATCGGCCGGGCAACGTGTCTGGGTCGAGTACGTCGATGCGTTTGCGGACGATGTCGAGACGGACGAATACGGAAACGCCGTCGCCGTTGTCCGCGGTGGTTCGACGGAACTGGCTCTGGCTGGCCACGGCGACGAAATCGGATTTATGGTCCGGTCGATATCGGACGATGGATTCGTCCGTCTGACACGGATTGGGGGTGCCGATCGGACGGTTTCTCAGGGCCAGCACGTCAGAATCCACGCCGATGGCGGTCCCGTCCCCGGCGTTATCGGGCAGACCGCCATTCACCTCCGGGATTCGGATTCGGAGAGCCTCCAAGACGTCGAGGAGCAGTTCGTCGACATCGGCGCGGCGGACCAGGAGGAGGCCGAAGGGCTCGTCGAACGCGGCGATCCAGTCACCTTCGTCCAATCAGTCTCGGAACTCCAGAATGGCCGGCTTGCGGCCAGAGGCATGGATAATCGGATTGGAATCTGGGCGGCTGCCGAGGCACTTCGACAGGTCGCCAAATCGGACGTCGATGCAACAGTCTACGCAGTCTCGACCGTCCAAGAGGAGGTCGGCCTCCAGGGAGCAAAGATGGTCGGCTTCGACCTGAATCCCGACGCAGCGATCGCGGTCGACGTTACCCACGCGCTCGATACCCCGGAGTCACCCGCCACTCGGCAGACGGACGTCGCCCTCGGAGCGGGGCCGGTTGTCGCTCGAGGGAGTTCGAATCACCCGGAACTGGTTACCAGCGTCCGGTCGGCCGCAGACCGGGCGGATATCGACGTGCAACTCCAGGCGAGTGGCAATGCGACACGCACAGACGCCGACGCGTTCTTCACCTCTCGAAGTGGGATCCCGTCGTTATACATCGGGGTCCCAAACCGGTATATGCACACCCCCGTAGAAATCGTGGACGTCGACGATCTCACGGAGACAGCCGCCCTGTTGGCCGAAACTGCCCGCCAAGCCCACGACTTACCCTTTGGCGGGTGAGAGTCGGCCAAACGGTAGGTTTTTGCCGTCAGTCTGATCCAACGTGGGTATGACCGATACCGGAAGCCGGCCGCTCGATATACTCGAGCAATC
>CAZKGF010000056.1:0-10196 GCA_964552115.1 uncultured Halobacteriales archaeon | reverse complement strand
CGAGGTTCGCGGTAAGGTCGGTTTCGTCCCGTAGTTGGTCGTACAAGGCACGTTCGGCTTTGGCTTTCGAGGTAACGTGGTCTCCGTCGTCGCCATGCCAACACCATTCGCTCGCGGCGTTCGCACAATGTTTGAATTGCTCAATGGTCTCACGAAGGGACGAATCGGCGTCCTGGGGCACGTCGAGTTTGATTACGGCGGTCCGACGGTATTCCACGACGTTTCACATAATATTGCAAAGTTACTTAAATATCCGGAAGGTGGACTGCCGGAGAACGTGGTTTGTTGCGGTATTGTCGGCTCCTCCCTCCCTACTCCGTTCGCTCCGGTCACTCCGTTGAGGAAGGGGCCTCCGCCTCGAAATTTTGGTGAACTCGCCGATCCCGCCCACTTTAGACAACTGACTGCCGACGCGCTCGACGTCGCTGTCGACCAGGTCGGTTTCGCAGAGTTACAAGCGACCGAATCGTATCGTGAGGCACTCCACGATGCCATTCGAGCCGAACTTGACGACTATAACGCGGATTCGCCAACGGCTGTACTCTCGAACCATCTCGGAAGCTCGATCCGGATCATCGATTAACCCCCGGAAGGCTCTTGGCCGCCTCGACCCTATAACCACCTGAATGGCGGATCGGGATTTCGACTTCTGGCTCCTCGATCTCGACGGCACCATCGTCGACGTCCACGAGTCCTACATCCAGGACGTGCTGGAGGAGGTTGGTGCCCGGGTGGGGTATGGCTTCAGTACGGAGCAAGCCCACCAGTGCTGGTACGGGACGACACCCACCCGTGCGCGGGTCTTACGCGAGGCCGACATCGACCAGGCTACGTTTTGGGACGTCTTTCACGCCGTCGACGATCCCCACATGCGGGCCGAGGCAACGTACGTTTACGACGACGCCGCGACGACAGTCCCGGAACTATCTGGACCGGTGGGGCTGGTTACGCATTGTCAGGCCGCCTTGACCGAGCCGATACTGGACTCCCTCGACATCCAGGACTGGTTTGACACCGTTGTCTGTTGTAACGACGACGTCGGGTGGAAGCCCGATCCTGAGCCTGTACATCAGGCGATGACGGAACTCGACGTCAATCCAGCCGGCTCCCGGGGCGTTCTGGCTGGGGACAACATCGAAGACGTCGATGCAGCGCTCAACGCCGGCCTCGACGCCGTCCACATCGACCGAGAATCGACCACGGCCCCACACTCGGTGGCACCGCGGTTTCGCCGAATCGCCCGCCTGACCGATTTGGCCACGTAAGCACCGGGTGACGCGACCTTTTTGCGTCGGCGCCGTCAACGACGATCAATGGCAGCGCTTCGCGACGCTCTGGAGAAGCTTCCTGAGACCGTCTTTGCCGATCTGCTCGAATCCGACGACGCCTATATGCTCGTCGTCGACCTCCCCGGAGTCACTGCGGAGACAGTCTCCGCGAGCGTCGAAGGCGGGCGGCTCGTCATCGAGGCGCGTCGGGCGAAAGACGTCCCACCGGAATTCAGGTATCGCGACGAAACCCGCTCCCTGTTTCTGGACGTGACGCTCCCGCTCCCACCCGACGCAACCGGGGCAGGCGCGTCAGGGACGGTCTCGCAGGGCGTGCTCGAGCTCAGACTGCCCAAACAGTCCGCTGCCCCCGGCTCGACCATCCCCATCGAGGGGGACTGAACCCGAGGTGCCCACCGGGTGAATCTACGAGCCTACTGGCGATTTCTCGTCATCTTTCGACAGTTCTTCCCACTCCTCGTTGCCTACGGGCGCGACCGCCGGCGGTTTCTCCTGTTTGGCCGGTCACGGTCTGTCTCGCCTGCCGTGCGCCAACGCCGAGCCGAGGTGCTCCTCGACACGATGCTGACGCTTGGACCGACGTTCATCAAACTGGGCCAGCTCCTCTCGACGCGGCCAGACATATTGCCCCCCGAATACATTGACGAGTTCGCACAGCTGCAGGATCGCGTTCCACCCGCCTCCTGGGCGGCGGCTCGTGGCGTGATCGAGGACGAACTTGGACCCGTCGAGGAGGTGTTCGACGAATTCGAAACTGACGCGATCAGTGGTGCCAGCCTCGGTCAGGTCTACCGGGCGAAGGTCGAGGGCGAATCGGTAGCGGTCAAGGTCCGCCGGCCGGGGGTCGAGGCCCTCGTCAGTGCCGACCTGCGCGTCCTTCGGTGGACGCTTCCGTTGGTACGGCGGTTCGTCGGCGAATCGCGGTCTTTCTCGTTGGAGACACTCGCTGACGAGTTCGAACGGACAATTCACCAGGAGATGGATTATCACCGTGAAGCGCGGATGTTACGGGAGATTCGTGGCAATTTCGCCGACCACGACGATATCGTGATGCCGACGGTCGTCGACTCGCACTCGACCGGACGGGTACTGACGATGGAGTACGTCGCGGGCACCAAGATCGACGACACAGACGCGTTGGACGAGCTTGGTGTCGACCGGACGGCCCTGGCCGAACGCCTCCAGCGAGCGTATATGCAGATGGTTATCGAGGACGGCGTCTTCCACGCCGATCCACATCCGGGCAATCTCGCCGTCCAGTCCGATGGGACACTCGTCTTCTACGACTTCGGTATGAGTGCCCACGTCGCCCCGTTCACCCAAGACAAGATCGTCGACTTCTACACGGCTGTTGCCGCCCAAGACATCGACGGCATCCTCGACGCGCTCGTAGAGATGGGGACGTTGAGTCCCGACGCCGATCGTGAAGTCATGGGGCGCGTCCTCGAACTGGCCATCGCGGACGCCCGTGGCGAAAAACTCGAACAGTATCGAGTCCAGCAGATCATCCAACAGGTCGAAGACACCATCTACGAATTCCCGCTCAGGCTACCGGCCCATCTCGCCCTCGTATTGCGGATGGCGACGGTCGTCGAAGGCGTCTGTGTCACGCTCGATCCCGACTTCGACTTCATCGCGGTCGCAACCGACTATCTCCGCGATCAAGGCTACGTCAGAGCGGGTGCCGAAGAGTTCGTCCGCGACCGCGTCGGCGAGCTTCGCGATGCCACCGAATCGGTGGTCCGGGTCCCACCCAAACTCGAACGGACACTCGACCGAGTCGAGCGCGAAGATCTGCTCGTGCAGGCCGATATCCAAGACTCGGCTGGCCACCTAGCTGTCCTGGCCAAGCGCCTGATCGCGGGCATGTTCCTGGCCGGGACGACTGTCGCGGCAGCGATCCTGTACGCCCTCGATACACCCGTGGCGGCTGCAGTCCCCGCGGGGATCGGTGTTCTCGTCCTCGTGTATCTGTGGCTGTCCTTCCGCGAGCGGGGTGGCATTCGAGCCCAGCCACAGTTCACTCGTCACGAACTCCGTCGTCGCCAGCCTGGCGACCGCGAGGTGTCGGGCGACACCGAACCGGAGGCAGTCGACATCGGGACGGACGAATCCGAGTAAGCGCACCAACGGCTGATCGCTGGCCTGGTCGGGCCTCGTGGCTTCCAAACGGTTTATACTGGCAGGTGGATAACGCCGCCACATGGCAAAACAGCAGTCCGAAGTGCGTGATCTAGACGAGGGGAGTTACGTCATGATCGACGACACTCCCTGCCAAATTACGGCCTATAGCACGGCCAAACCGGGAAAACACGGGAGTGCAAAGGCACGGGTCGAAGCCCAGGGAGTTTTCGACGGCAAGAAACGATCGCTCTCCCAACCGGTCGACGCGAAGATTTGGGTCCCGATCATCAACCGGAAACAGGGCCAGGTCGTCTCGGTCAGCGGTGACGACGCGCAGGTGATGGACCTCGAAACGTACGAGACGTTTACGATGCGGGTCCCGGACGACATTTCGCTGTCTCCCGACGACGAAATCGAGTACCTCGAAATGGAAGACCAGCGGAAGATCCTCACCGACTGAGCCGATGTCATTCCCCGGCGCCGTGGCCGACCGTTCGGCGGCGTCGTACGTCCTCGTCGGCGCTCCCCTAGACGCCACCACTACCCACGAGCCGGGCGCACGGTTTGGCCCGCGTCGGATGCGGGAGGCCGCGGCCGCCTTCGAGGATTACGACCGCCACACCCAGCGCCGCTTTTCCAGTCTCGGCGTTCACGATCACGGGGACGTCGAGCCACCGGCCGACGTCGGCGAATATCTAACCTTTCTCACCGGCGTCCTCGAAGACGTTCGTGCCGGGTCGGCCATCCCGGTGGTGCTGGGGGGCGAACACACCGTTACCGTGGCCGGACTGCGCGCCACCGAACCGGACGTGGTCGTCTGTCTCGACGCCCACCTCGACCTCCGAGAGTCCTACGCAAACACCAGATTGAGCCACGCCACGGTGTGCCACCACGCCCGCGGCCTCGCCGATCGTGTCGTCATCCTGGGGGCCCGGTCTGGCAGCGAAGCCGAGTGGGACCGGGCCGCCGCTCCGGACGTCAGTGTAGTGCCACCCGCCGCAGTCCCCGACTGGGAACCGGACTTCGGCGACGACCGGGTGTATCTCAGTGTCGATATCGATGTGGTGGACCCGGGATACGCGCCGGGGACGGGGACGAAAGCGCCGTTCGGCCTCGATCCAGCGACAGTCCATCGCGTCGTCCGGGAATGTGCGCCGGCGATGGTCGGCTGCGACGTCGTCGAGGTCTCAGACCGCGACGATGGCCAAACGGCGACGCTGGGGGCGAAGTTGTGCCGGGCGATGATCTACGCCCACGCATCGAGGTGAGGTTTTTTCGGGCCCGGATCCCAGGTCCGTCTATGGACAGACTTTCTTCGTGTTACTTCTGCGGGACTGCACTCGATGATTCCCTGGCTGCCTACGCCATCGGCACCGAAGACGAGGGAGCCGAGGTCGTTCTCTGTGAAACCTGCCGGCGCAAGCTAAAGCCGATTCTCGAGGCGGCCGGCTCCTCGCCCAGAACGGCAACGGGACAGGAGCCATCCGACGGCCAGGAGACGAGTGAGCAGGCTGAACCGGACGAAACCCCCGAGGGTGCGGCCGCCGAACCAGCACCTGAATCGGCTGACCAACCGTCGGATGAGACGGCCGAAACCACGATTTCCGCACTGGAGTACAACAAAGTCATGCGTCTCCTCCAGAACCGCGAATTTCCGGTCGACCGCACCGAGTTCGAGCAGGTAGCGGCGAACGCCTACGGCGTCGCTCGAAGTGACTGTACGGAGGTCATCGATCTGGCCATCGATCGGGGTCTGTTGGCCGAAGATGATGACCAACTCGTCAAACCCGACTAGACACGCGTCCACAACCCCTACAGTCTCCGGTTTCGAACGTCGGGCATGGATCTCGCGGACCTGTGCCAGCGGCTCGACGACGAACTGGACACCGAGGCGTATGCCAGCGCGGATGCCAGCCCGAACGGCCTCCAAGTCGGTCCGGCGTCGGCACCGATCGACCACGTCGCCTTCGCCGTCGACGCGGCCGTCGAGACGATCGACCGGGCGGCTGCAGCCGGTGCGGATCTGTTGGTGACCCACCACGGCATCGTCTGGCAGCATCTCGAACGCATCACGGAGACGAGCTACCGCCGGGTGGCTCCGCTGATCGACGACGATCTCGCGCTCTACGTCTCCCACCTGCCCCTCGACGGACACCAACAGTTGGGCAATGCGGCCGGCGTGGCCGACGTCCTCGACCTGGACAATCGTGCACCATTCGGCGACTACGATGGCGTCTGGGTCGGGCAACGCGGGAGCCTCGCCGATCCGACGACGGCTGCAGGACTCCGAGAACGCCTCACAGGCTCGCTCGATACGGGTGACCGAGCCGTTCGCGTCATGGATTTCGGCCCGTCGACTATCAGCGACGTGGCAATCGTGACGGGTAGTGGCGCCGACTTTCTCGACGAGGCGGCCGCAGCCGGTGTGGACGCGTTCGTGACCGGCGAGGGCAAACAGCACATGTATCACCAGGCTCGCGAACTGGGGGTGACGGTCGTTCTCGCGGGCCACTACGCAACAGAGACGTTCGGAGTGAGCGCCCTCCAGGCACTCGTCGAGGACTGGGGGCTCGAAACTACGTATATCGATTGTCCGACAGGTTTGTAGAGTCGGCTGTCTGGCCTGCTGATACGCGTCGTTCTCGGACGGGCGATAGCGTCAGCCCCCCCTGCCACCAACGCGTCCACCCATTGCTGGTCTCCGACCGCGACGTTCAAACCGACGGCGACCCGAATCAGTTCAATGAGTGAGGAGGGCAACCGGTCGGAATTCGCTGCCGATCCCATCGCCCACGCCGAAGCCAGCGCTGGCATGACCGTGGGCGAACTCGCGGAAAGTTACGGCGACGCCGGGCTGGGAGCCGGTGCGCTCGCCGAGGCCGTCGACGTCTTCGCGACCATGCTCGAGGACGACGTGACCACTTTTCTCGGGTTGGCCGGGGCGATGGTCCCCGCTGGCATGCGCGGGATCGTCTCCGAGTTGATCAGAGACGGTCACGTCGACGCGCTCGTGACGACGGGGGCGACCCTCACGCACGACGCCATCGAAGCCATCGGCGGCCACCACCACCATGGGCGGACTGCACCACCGGATCGGTCGCGACGAGACCACGACGAGCAACTCCGCGACGAAGGTGTCGACCGTATCTACGACGTCTATTTGCCCCAGGAGCAGTTTGCAGACTTCGAATCACACCTTCGAGAGCGTGTCTTTCCGCCGTTGTCCGCGGAGGGCACTGTCAGCATCCAACGGCTGACAGCTCAACTCGGGGAGGCCAATGCAGCCGCGAACGGGGGGATCGATGCCGATCCTGGCATCGCAGCCGCAGCGGCCGACCACGATGTCCCCATCTTTTGCCCGGCCGTCCAAGACTCCGTCCTGGGTCTACAGTGTTGGATCTACGGCCAGACGTCGGACTTCGGCCTAGACGCCCTCGCCGACACGACCACGATCACGGAAATCGCCCACGACGCCGAACAGTCTGGCGCGCTCGTCGTCGGCGGCGGTGTCCCGAAGAACTTCGTCTTGCAAACCATGCTGGTCACGCCCGGCGCCTACGACTACGCCGTCCAGTTGACGATGGATCCGCCAGAGACTGGGGGGCTCTCCGGGGCATCGCTTGACGAAGCTCGCTCGTGGGGGAAACTCGATCCCGAGGCTCGGAACGTCTCCGTCTACGCCGATGCGACGATTACCTTTCCACTTCTCGTCGCGGCTGCCCGCGAACGCGCCGACGAGTGAGGAAGGGATGCAAATCGACTTGTGCCAGGCAACCGACGGTCCGACAGATGCTCGTCCTCGGCGACGCTCACGCCGACGATCCCGACAACCGGCGTGCCCTCGAACGAGCCTACGCGGCTGCCGCCGAATCGGTGGCCCTCCAGACCGGTGATTTGCTCACTTACGAACTTCCCGTCGAGACCTGGTTTATCGCCGGCAACAACGAGGACTTCGACGTCATCGAGGCACTTCGCGCCGGCGACAACCCGCCAGCCGTCGACAACGCCCACCTCCTCGCCAGTTCAACAACGGAGGTGGCCGGCCTTCGTGTGGCGGGGCTCTCGGGCAACTTCGCCCCGACCCGGTTCGAAAAGGATCGGGCCGACCTCCAGGGTGAACGCCGGCGTCACTTCGTCAGAGACGACGTCGAACAGGCGGCCGCTCTCTCCGATATCGACGTGTTTCTCACCCACGAAGCTCCCCATGGTGTCCTCGTCGAAGAGGACTACGACGTCGGCTGTCGACACGTCGACCGGATCCTCGAGGCCATCGAACCCCGCCTCTGTCTCGTCGGCCACCACCACGAACACGCCGAGAGCCGGTTCGGTCCGACCCGGGTCGTCAGTCTGGCACCGGCATGGGAGGCCTACTACACGCTCGAGCCGGAGACACTGTCGCTGACCCAACACGCCACACCGAGCGAGTGAAACTCACTCCATCTCGTCGGGTTTGGCCGTGCTGAACGACTCCTCACGCCAGATGTAATCGCCCTCGGTCGCCTCCCCCCAGTCCAAATAGTCCCGGACGAGAACGTCCGCGACCGTCTCACCCAAGTCGTCTAGCGCCGTTCGTAACTCGGTCGCCGACCCAGACCCAACCTCGCTCGCCCAGTCTTCCGGGGGACTGGGAGAGACGGCTCTGACCTGCTCGCCGGCCGGATCGTAATAAAAGTCGAACTCGGCGAACAACTCGCGCTCGATCGCCATCTTGATACTAGCTTCGTCGACGTCGGTGTACGTTTCCCACTCCTCGAACCCGTCTCGCCAGGCCCCGTCCCGCAGTGCCGTCTCGATCTCGCCGCGGCGGAGATCGCCCAAGCGGACATCTACGTCATCGAGCACTCCGGGCACCTGTCGGTTCGTCACGTCCGGTGGATCGGGTCGTTCGACGTCGAGTGCCATGGACTGAATTCGGCCCGGGCGCAGTTATAAGCCCCGTCCTGGAAAGCACCACTCAAGACCCCTGGCTTCGTGCAGTCACCGACGATGGGCCGGAGTCGACGGGGGTTTCTAGTGGCAGCCGGGAGCGCCGTGGCCGGCTGTTTGGGCGCCCCAGCACGGCACCAGGTTGTCTGCCCGCCGTCTGTCGGGACAGACGCCTCGGTTCGGCTCGGCTTCGTCGGCGACTGCATGCTCGGCCGCTCCGTCAACGCCCACTGGCGCGATGGGCCACCGGATGGGGTGTGGGACGGCCTGCTCGGGCGCCTTCGCAGCCTGGACGGGCTCGTGGCCAATCTGGAGTGTTGTGTGTCCGACCGCGGACGGGCTAAGGATCGGGTGTACACGTTTCGGGCGGATCCGGATTGGGCCATTCCCGCACTCGACGCTGCGGGGTTCGACGCGGTGAGCCTCGCCAACAATCACGTGCTTGACTACGGGCTGGCAGCCTTCGCGGATACCCGCACGCATCTGGACAGTGCGGGTATCACGCACGTTGGAGCCGGTCCCGATCGGACGGCTGCGCTCGCCCCGGGAACGTTCACGGCCGGTGGGGTCGATGTCACGGTGATCGGGCTAACCGACCGGGCGCCGGCGTACGCTGCCGGGCCGGATTCGCCGGGAACGGCTTTCGCCCCGCTCAATCCGGCCTCGGCAGACTCGCGACGGATCGTCCGCCGGGCGGTCGAGCGGGCACTGAAAACTGACCCCGATATCCTGGTTGCAAGCGTCCACTGGGGGCCGAACTGGAAGACGCGGCCGGGGCCAACCCGACGACAGCAAGCGCGGCAGCTGATCGACCGGGGCGTCGACGTCGTTCACGGCCACAGCGCCCACGTCGTCCAGGGCGTCGAACGGTATCGTGGGCGGCCGATCATCTACGACGCCGGGGACTTCATCGACGATTACGTCCACAAACCCGAACTCCAGAACAAGTGGAGTTTTCTCTTCGAACTGGTCGTCGGGGACGCTGTCCAACACGCACTGGAATTAGTCCCGATCGAAATCGCCGACGAAACGGTGCATCCAGCTAGTCCCGAGTCCGCTCAGTGGCTCCGTGGAGCGATCGAAGATCGATCGACGGGGTTCGAGACGCCGTATCACCGCGACGGCGCTGGGCTGCGGATTCCACTCGACTGTTGAATCCTCGACTTCGGGCATTCTCAGAACAGCTGGTGGTCGATTCGCGGGTAGATGGGGGTGAAATCTCATCCGAGAAGTGAGAACCACGCGTCCCTGTTAGGAAGGCGTCGTCAGCTTTCGGCTGTTCCCGGGGTCGATTGGGAGCGCCACCGTACGAGCGAGGTGAGAAGCGTCTTTTGGGCAGAGGGCCAACGTATGCATGGCCGATGACGAACACTCGCGGACTGAGCCTGGCCCACAAAGGCCCGGGCGATGACGAACCCTATGAGTGCAGAGGCCGATTTTTTGGTAGACGGTGTCTCTATCGCCATCTGGTTGGGCCATCGTATACATAGAACCCGTCAGGTCGTTCACCGCGATGCTGGATCAGACGCGCGGTCGACCGGATACCCGATTGGTAACCACGACCGAGGATTAATAGGCTCGTATATCCGAGTATACGAAATATGAGTAAATCGGTCCGCGTCTCGGAGACGTTCCACGAGTTCGTCAAAGCACACAAACGCGAGGAGGAGACGATGGAGGAGACGCTCCGTCGCCTCATCGGGGGACCCCACCCGGAGGACGTCTCTGGTATCCTCACGTCCGAAACTGCTGAGAAGATGCGGGAACGCCTGGAAACGAAGCGAGAACCGGACGTCGATGCAAAGCGCGAACTCCGGGAACGATTCGAGTGATCCTCGACACCTCGTTCTTGATCGA
>CAZKGF010000055.1:0-10323 GCA_964552115.1 uncultured Halobacteriales archaeon | reverse complement strand
TATGATTCGTCCCCGTGGGTGCGTGACGGAATCGAACCGGTTGATGCCTGAACGCTAATCGGCTTTCGCCTCATTCTCGTAATCCCCGACCGCTCGTGATCCATTGACGTGTCGATACCTTCCAGATCTGGGCGACGCACTCGGAGTTTGATATAGCGATATATGGTACATTAAAGAAATATTCAAAACCTGGAACAATGGAATAAAGGTGGGGTGGTTCACATGGCGCCTCGACGAGTCTCGGAAGGGGGTCGACTGGGGGGGAGATCAATTCGTAGGGATCCTAATACTGTGTTTCATACGTTTTTTCTGGGTTCTCCACCTCGTTGGGCATGTGCGCGAATTCAGTGAGGAGTATCTCGGATACACCAGGCGAGACATGTGGGAGGAGAATAGGAACTCCCTGGAACCCCTCGCATTGCAGAGCAGGGAAACGATCCTGGAAGCTGGGGCTGGCTCCGGAGAATTCACCCGCGTGCTCCGATCGGAATCTCCGGGGACCGTTCTGGCACTCGATGCCGATAGGAATCTCCTTTCGAATGTAGCTCCCCCACGAATCCTCGGTGATGCGAACAACCTCCCGTTCGTTAGCGATGCAGCAGATCTCGTAACCTGTCAAGCGCTCCTTGTCAATCTTCCCGACCCGAGTATCACGATTAGTGAGTTTGCGCGGGTTTCATCGGACCTCGTGGCTGCGGTCGAACCGGACAATAGCGAGGTCCGCATCGAATCCTCCGTCGATGCTGAAGCACCACTTGCTCGTCGTGCACGGAGTAGGTACCTCAATGGGGTGGAGACAGATGCAAGTCTTGGAGCCGTCGCCGACCAGTTCCGTGCCGCCGGGTTGTCTGTCGTATCTGTAGCCCGTTTCGAGCACGAGCGTTTGATCGAACCACCGTATTCTGATGCAGATTTCGAAGCTGCTCGTCGCTCAGCGACTGGTGCCGGTCTCGCAGCCGACCGAAGACAGTTATTGGCGGGGGATACATCCCTCGCTGAATACGACCAACTGCGCGAAGAGTGGCGAGCTATGGGCAGGAAAGTTATTGACCAAATGCAAGATGAAATGTATTACAGACGCGAAACGGTCCCATTTTACGTCACGGTTGGTCGGGTAGGTGAGGAACCGGACTGACTGAGGGCCCACGATCGTACCGTAGGACTATATACACATCTAAAATATTATTGTGAATTTGGGCCCATATATTAGACGACATCTCCACGTATGCTTATGCCGTCTTGCGATTGTCTCCGTTCCTCGATGACGGAAGCAATCCGTTCGGCAGTTTGCTCTTCCGCCCCAATCATAGTGAGTGCCTCCGAAAGTGGTGGGAACACTAAATCACCGTTCCGAAGTTTCTCAAGGGCCGTATCGGACCGGGTGCCGCGGTCCCAAAGACAGACTCCTCGTGGATCCAGGACCTCTTCGTACGATTCTCGTTCGAGTGCGCCTGCCAGCCGCTGGGTCACATTGTCTTCGAATCCAGTATTACAAACCTCCATATGCGCTGCCTCCATCCCGTCGAGGAGGTGAGCTCCGAGGCACTGTTCGGGGGCTATGTAGCCACTCGCGTTGGTTTTGATGTATTCTGGATATTCACAAGCCCAAGCTGCCCGAACCGTTTGACCGATCCCGTCAACATCTGAAAACTGCTCTTCGACGTTTTGGTCCGTATCGTCGTGAAACAACATATCCTTCGTTACATATACGTCCAGTCGCTCGATCGGGTCCAATCCGAGTGCCACGTCGCCATACACCCAAATTTCCCGGACGGGAACGGGCATACGGTCGGTCTCTACCGAGTCGACGATCCGCTCTACGTGCGTGATAGCGATGTCTCGAGAGACCCCATCCATTACGGTACGGTAGGTGGGTAATCCGGATAACAGTTCTCACATGCTCGCTTGTGGATGTGGATTGCACCGAAATCCTCATCCCCCGACGGTGGCAATTCTGCCCGATGACGGCGTGTGACAAGTGTGCCTCCGAGGCGGTAATGCATGCCGCCTACTCCGGACAACACCTCTGTGAGACTCACTTCTGCAATTCTGTCGAGTCTCGAGTCCGTGCTCGGATTCGTGATGATAACCTGTTGCCGGCGAGTGCGTCCCTCGAACAGCCTCAGACGTGGCTGATCGGGCTCTCCGGCGGAAAGGATAGCGTTGTCCTCACCCACATTTTGTCTGAGACGTTTGCCCAGGATCCCCGGGTAGAACTGGTCGCGCTGTCGATTCACGAAGGGATCGACGGATATCGAGACGAAAGTTTGGACGCCTGTCGGACACTTGTGGACGAGTTGGATATCGAGCACGAAGTGCTGCGGTACGGAGAAGAATTGGACGTTGAAATGGATAGCGTCGTCGAAAACGACCCCGAAAACATGGCCGCCTGTGGATACTGTGGCGTCTTTCGACGTGACTTACTCGCCAGCTATGCGGCACGAGAAGGAGCTGATAAGCTATTGACTGGTCATAATCTTGATGATGAATCTGAGACGGCGTTGATGAATTTTTTGTCGGGTGATATCAAACAAATGGCAAAACATTACGACGCGAGTCTCGGTCCGTTTCCAACTCGTGACTCAGGGGCTTCCGAGTCAGAACGGACCCCGCGAACTCTAAATGAGGACTTCGTCCCGCGGGCCAAGCCACTCAGAGACGTTCCAGAAAAGGAGGTTGCATTGTATGCCCACCTTCGAGACCTTCCGGCTCACATCGCCGAATGTCCACATTCGAGTGCGTCTTACCGCGCCGAAATCCAGAACTTGGTCCTCGATCTCGAAGATGGACATCCCGGAACGAGGCATTCGATCATGGCAGGCTACGAGGATCTGGCCGCGCTCGCTGCGACGGCCCATCGGGATGGGACACAAACACCGGCCTCGTGCACCCGATGTGGCTCGCCAACGAAACGCGAAGTATGCCGCAAGTGTACCCTGTTAGACGCTATTCACGAGGCAGCCTAGGTCCGTGGAGGCCTGGATGGATTGGTCGCAAACGTTGCTGCTAACCCGCCGATCGAGCCGGCAAGGACCGCACCACTCCAGTGGGTTCCTGGCCAGGCGAGTCCTGTCGTGACCGCGGCTACTGCGAGATAACAGAGCCCGAAACACAGCGGAACCACGACACCGAACAGACGGATTTCCGTCTGATTTGGCCAGGGATCATCCCGCCTGCCGAGTATCAATTCACCCAGTAATCCGGCACCAATGGATGCGAGGAGTAATTCGTGATATCCGTGCATAGCGACACTCACGATTCCCGGTCCCACGAACAGGACGACGACGGTGCCGCGGGGCACCGTACACCCTCGAGCTAACACACACGCCCCGGTCAGTAGCATGATCGGATGGGCGGCAAGTCCCACTGGTCCCAGAGCCCGTGCTCGAACCGAATCGATCATGATCAGTGGCTCGGCAAGTGGGTTGATCGGTGTCATGATAAGAGCCATTGCGGCGAGCACCAAGCCCGCCGAGACGACAATCGGTGCATCTTCTGTCGGGGTTGGGCCGGCGCGATACCAGGCCGCTCTAAGTGGGGAGGCCAGCAGTAGGGCAATGGCGCTCCCGAGGACGACGAGTGTTGGATCCCCAATCCCGTGAGTGAGGCGGGGAACGCTGATCCGACCGACCAATAGCCACTCGCCACTCAGGACTCCGACGACCACGATCGCGCCTACCAATCCCCATCCATCGCCGGTCGGAATGGCTCGCTTCAGGCCCACGCCTTTCTGGGCGTGCCAGACCGTTGATGCGACGATGAGGCCGACGAGACCGATAAATGTCGCCGAAATTGCGATCGCCACTAATTGGCTTGGTCCGGTGCTACCTGGGGTAGGGGACAGCCCAAGGGTAACGGCCCCGGCAAAGAGAAGTGAAACGACAGCAAACGTCGTGTCGAGCCGAAAAAGGGCAGCATCTCTCTGAGTCGCTGTACCGGCCCCCACCTGTTCGTCCATACCTCTGCTTGGCAAACGTTAGGAAAAAAACGTCGCTCGCCGTGCTGGTTCGTCTGGACACACCAAAGAAATGGAAACGGAGTTCTAACCGGTGGTAGGCCGGCTATCCGCCGTCGGTCCGGATGACGTCCAGGCCGTTTTCCTGCTCGACGTCGCTTCGTCCACCGTCGGTATGACCGTAATCCGCAGCTCCCGAGTGGACGTTCGCCGACGCGTCGAATGCCTCGGCTCCCGGGTCGACACCTTCGATGGCTTCCCGAGATTTGTTGGCCTGTTTCTGGGTGGTGGGACCCAGGACCTGGGCACTTTGGACTCCCGTCATGATCGCCATGACGCGAACTTTGCCCTTGTACTCCTCTTGAATCCGGGCTCCCCAGATGACGTTGGCGCTTGCCTCGAGCCTGTCAGTGATGTTCTGAGCGATGCCCTCGGCTTCCTTCAACGTGAGATCGGGGCCACCTGTAATGTGGACGAGTCCGCCACTGGCACCCCGGTAATCGACGTCGAGAAGTGGGTGATTCATGGCGTCTTTGACCACCTCTTCTGTTTTGTTTTTATCCTGCGTCTCACCCACGAGCATCACCGCGACGCCTCCTTGATTCATAATCGACGTCATGTCCGCGTAGTCGAGGTTGATCAAGGAGGGCTGGGTGATCGTCTCGGAGATGCCCTTGACCGTTTCAGCGATGATCTGATCCATCACAGAGAAGGCTTTACCGATTGGCAGGTTGGGCACGTAATCGAGTAGCCGATTGTTGTCGAGGACGATGATGGAGTCGGCCTCTTCTCGGAGTCGTTCGAGACCCTCTTCGGCCTTGACAGTGCGTGCACGTTCGACATTGAACGGTGTCGAAACCATGCCGACGACGATCGCACCTTGCTCTTTGGCGATCTTGGAGACGATCGGTGCGGCACCGGTTCCCGTACCGCCGCCCATTCCTGCGGTGACGAAGACGAGGTCGGCGTCACCCAGGACTTCTTTGATCGTTCCCTGTGCCATCTCGGTTGCACGTTCACCCATCGAAGGATCGCCGCCTGCACCGAGGCCATTGGTCAGGGATTTGCCGACGAGTATCTTCGTATCGGCCTCGACCATCTGCAGGTGTTGTTTGTCCGTGTTGATGGCAATGGTATCCGCCCCATTGACGCCGATGTTGTAGAGCCGGTTGACAGTATTGTTACCGGCGCCGCCACATCCTGCGATGACGATGCGGGGGTCTCCAAACCCATCGGCTCCCTCCTCGTCCATTTGTTGCTGTTCTTGCTCGTCCCGTTCGAGGGCTTCTTTGACTATGTCTTGCATCGTTAGACCCTCGCCCAGGTCTTCTGCTTCTTGCGCTTGCGCTCGCGTTTTTCGGATGGTCGTTCCTGGCCTGTTTCGGCCTCGGAGAGCATATCCCGAACTGCAGACCGGATTGCCTCACTCCGGTTCGGGTATTCGCCCGTATCGACCATTCGTTCGACCTCTTCTATCTGCTGTCTCGGTATCCGTAGAGTCACACGCTCCATGTTTTATCGTTCCCCGTTGATGGGTAAGACGGCGGCGCCGAGTCACACTCGGTAAAGTTGTCTTCCACAGAATCACGAATTCGGACGGCACAGCACCGAAGCCGTGCGAATCTGTGTAAGACGACCGTCTTACGCAAGCCATACCACAAAGGCATCTATAATAAAGGTTTGGGTTGTTGTAAGACAAAAACTCGTTTACGGGGGTAGAACTCCTATATTGTCTGAAATACCGCGTTTACACCAACTCAGAAACTGATTTGGTGGCTTTGAGTTGCGTGTAGATCACGTGATGATAACCGTTAAGTCTCCAACCGACCCAAATTCCGGATGCGGCCGCCCTTAGCTCAGACTGGTAGAGCAGTCGACTGTAGATCGACTTGTCCCCCGTTCAAATCGGGGAGGGCGGATTCACTGCTGTCGACGAATTTTATCGCATCCACCGGCAAAATTTGAGTGTCCCCAGCCTGCCTCGGATGGTGTTATAACAAAATCATGAGTTATTTATTAGTTGGTATATGGGATTTTTATTATAAAATTTCAATCATTGGGTGTAGGTCACTTCTGTACCGGGGCCCGAGACTAATCATCCAGAGAATTCGCTGGCTCTTCCTCGAGTTCGGGTAACCGGAGTGAATTCAAGCAAATCGACAGACAGCGCCGGGGAAAAATAGCGTAAACTATCCTCCTCTTTTTTAGCTTCTTGGGGCATCCCCTGATCTGTGGTTGCGATGGGTGTCCTTGAGAGGGCCAAGCAGGTGTCAGGCATGAAAAAGACGTCGGATAACCGACTTCCGTACGTCTGTGTAGCCTGTGCGACGCCGTTCGAGGTGCAGCACCACTCGTGTCCCTACTGCGGGAGTTTCGATATCCGACGATCGAAATGGGTAACCGAGTGACTCCAACACCCGAACGCACCACCGTACCCGCACGGGTCGGCCAACGCACGCGGGTACGCCCTCCCCGCTGCCGTATTACTTGAGCTTGCAGTCCAGTCAGCCCCGTTTCCTCGAGTTTGTGTACTGTAGGTCTGAGCGGCCAGCCTCACGGGAGGGGCCCGAGAGCCTGACAGTGCTGTCATAATAATTGTTAAATAGGAAAAACAACCAACATTTCGAAATGGTGGAGGTTCTGTCGGTCGCGAGCGGGAAGGGTGGGACGGGAAAGACGACTAGCACCCTGGCATTGGGCATGGCCCTTTCTGACGACCACGACGTCACGGTAATAGATGCAGATACCGGCATGGCCAATCTACTTTTTCACGCAGGGCTGTCGGATGTGGAAACAACGCTACATGACGTTCTGGCAGGCGACGCTACTGTAGAAGATGCATCCTATCTCCGGTTCGGGATGAAAGTCGTTCCCTGCGGCACGTCTTTGGCAGGCTTCGAAAACGCTGATCCTACACGACTCCGGGACGTCGTCGCCCACCTCGCAAGAGACACCGATGTTATCCTTTTGGACACGGCTGCGGCGTTGGGAAGTCGGTCAGGTGTCCTCCCCATTGTCCTGGCCGACCGGGTTGTGATCGTCCTCCAACCCACGATCCCCTCGCTCTCGGACGGCCTCAAGGTCCAGGAATATGCCTTGACGTACGATTCGGCAATTGCCGGTTTGTTATTCAATCGAGTCAGAGATGACGAGGCAGTCGAACGGATTGCGACGAATGCCGATCAGTATTTCGAGGGCCCAACCCTCGGAACCGTTCCCGAGAGTGATGCGGCCCGCGCAGCCCGACGAGCAAGCGAACCGCTCCTCTCGTTTGCTCCGCAGGATTCCGCGGCTGTGAGCTTTCGCCAAGCAGCAGCCAGGCTTACGATCGCTGGCCAGGACTCGAGCGCAGTTGCTGATCGATTTCGTCGGTCGGTCATTCCAGACGAACAATGAATCTACCAGGCGGAACCCTTCTTCGACAACGGGTAGTGAGTGATCCTGCGACGATCTTGGAATCAGTACTGGCGAACGACGTGACAGGCTACGCCCGACTTGAGTCCCAGGACGCTCTCTTGCTGGACGGCGATGGGGTTGGGATCATCACGTTCGAGAATGGAATTCCGGTTGTGGCCTACCATACCGGCACTGATCGGGGTGGAGCAGCTGGCCTCGCTGATATCGCGGTAAGTGGGCCGTATCGATTGGAACTGTACGAGACCGACCTAGCTGTAGTCGAGCAGATTAACGAATCTAGAGCGCTGCGAATTCCGCCTGAACTGCCGGCTGACCAACTCGCCGGTGACCCGGCACTCGCAGACCGGACCGTGGAGAAAGCTAAGGACAGGAAGCCCCAAACCCCACCGGTAGGACAAGATTCCGTCGAAGCCTTTCTCCAGGATGAGGAAACGATCAATCGGATTCGCCAGCATGCACGTGAAACAGCCCAAAAGCGAGCCGAAGAGTGGGATTTGTGATCGGATCCGTTTGGGTGATGGGACACCCCCGGGGTCAGTGTAAACGAGTCAGAGGAAGGTCACACGTGAACCGGAATCCACCAGACTCGACTCCGGCCACCGACCTTCTTCGATCTGATGTCCGTATCCTGTTGCAGTCGGTGTAGTTTGTTCAGTGCAGTTCGGCGGGAGCACCCGAGATCATCGGCGACTTCGCTCGCGGTCAGCGGTTCGGCGTAATCATCTCGATTCTCAAACACCTCGGTGACATCCGATAGGGTATACTGTGTATTCCGACCCTGTGCTGGCATAGAAAACGGCACGGGACGGAGCCTTTTAGGGGTTCCTTTAGGGCTAACGGATCAGCGAGGAGGGGTGGGCCAGACTTCGATCACCGTCGTGTATCGTTCCCATCGGTTCTGACCGGATACCGAGACGGTGACTCCGAACCCGAGCACGTGTGTTCGATTCGCCCGATTTTGGATGATCAGGCCCTGGTGTGCGAGACAGGCGCCGAAGGGTTGTCCCCTGCCAGTCGGACAGTTCGAACGGGCCCAGGTCTTGGCGGCCTGCCGCGCTGGAGTGATCGACACCGTTGTCCCACGAGCTAGTCGAGATCTATTCAAACGTTGTAACGACATCGACAGCTCGGCTCGAACCGCTTGGAGAGCGCCATCTCGTTCACTCCAGGAATGAGCGGCCGGGACCGACGCAGCTGCCTCGTGAGTTGCTCGTGAAAGTGACTGTTCCAATCCGACGAGCCGATCGGTTTCTGTGGGGCTGGTTCGTACGTCGGCGTGATAGCCAAACTGGACGGTCGCCAGAGCGATCGGCACGAGTGCGATAGCGAGGGCGACCGCTGCCAGCAAGACAAACTGGCCTCGGTTCGACCCCATCACGCGAACCAGACCTGGACAGCCACCGGTCCACCTTGCGTGTAAAGCCGCGCAGACCCAGTGGGCGTGTCCCTCGGTCGTTCGAACCCGATGGCTCCGGCCTGCGTCTCGACACGAAACAGGAGATGTGCTGGCAGGATCCTGTCGATGCGCTGTTTGAGAACCTCGCGTTCGGCTTTGAGGGCTTCTTCGTTCGTTATCTCGCCGATTCGTGTCTGACCCGCGTGTTGTGGGAGACTGTGGGCCAGGAGATTTGCGGTGTCACTTGCGTAGGCATCGAGTTGGGGCTCTGCTGGAGCTGCCGTGGCCCCACCCGCCGCGATAGTGAAAACGATAGCAATCAGAAAAATGACCCCGATGGCTCCTTCGATTACCGGCAGGGAGAGCTGTCCTTTAGACATCGACGTTCACCGACAGTCGAGCCCTCGTTGTTACGCTCGGTCGATACGATAGAATGACATTCCCAGTTGGTAGGGACTCGTTAGATCGAAAACTGATCGTCGAAGTCTCGAATCTGGAGAGTCCGATCTGATAGGATCCAGAGAGCCCGGTGGTGTTGGAGAGGGCAACACGATCGTTGACCCTGACTCGCGTGACATTGCTCGAGTGTTGGGTCAGGGTTACCGAGACGGACGTGCTCCGTCGCGGCAGAGTCACTGACCGACTTCGGGTCAGATTTGGCCTGATCGTCCGCTGTTGAGTCGAGTGAAGCAGAACAATTCTGTCGAAGGTATTTGTATCGCCTGGAGTATCTGGACCAAGCACGACACGTCCGTTAATCCGGAGTGTAACGTCTGCACGTTCGGAAACGCCGAAATACTCACGAAGGAACAATTCGGTTACATTCGACATTGCCTCCCGATCGAGGACGTTTCGACGGACGGTCAACGGACTGGATTGAGCAACGAGGCGCTCGGACAGGGCAATCGATGCCTGCTGCTCGACTGACTCCAGATTGGCCTCGGCGAGTTCGGCATCGGCGACCGCGAGCCCAACCGTCAGTGTGACCGAGAGCATGAGCAGTGCCACACCGAGTGCCGGGAGTGTGGTTTGTGCTCTCATCCCTGGACACTCCGTAGGCCTACCGTCCTGTTGCCTGCCGTCCCGGAGATGAGGATACGGACTTCCGGCCCACTCTGGACTGATCCTGGCCCGATCGAATATCCGGCTGGCAACCCGATAGCGGTCCGTGCGCCGATTCCTGGAGACGGATGGTTCAGGCTGAGTTCCGACTCGTTCAGATTGATCCGGTAGGCCCTGTCGGCGAGGGTTGCGGGAATGGAAAGTGAGGTCTGGACTCGGACGGTTCCACCGACACCAGGGAGACTTTTCTCGAGTGCGTTTCCGACCCGTGAGACGACCCGTTCTGACAGTTCGTCACCGGCAGCCGCTTTGTACTCCGGCACCGGGCCAGCGATCAGTACAGTCGCCGTCATCCCAACGAAACTAAGCATGATGCCGGCCACGAGTAGTTTCTCGACCCCGGGGCTAACCCCTCGATTATCCATTCGCCACCTCCAGATTGAGATCGTGTCCGACCAGATACGTCCGGGCCATGTCGGGATAGGTAGCGACG